>NZ_NKFM01000036.1:0-60299 GCF_002223085.1 Burkholderia sp. HI2714
TGCCTGATGACCATAGCGAGTCGGTCCCACCCCTTCCCATCCCGAACAGGACCGTGAAACGACTCTACGCCGATGATAGTGCGGATTCCCGTGTGAAAGTAGGTAATCGTCAGGCTCCCTAAGCCAGAAACCCCCGCCCGAAAGGCGGGGGTTTTTGCATTTGCGCGGCGGAATGAAAAGGGACCGGGGTGGACAGCAGGCTGGATACAGCTCCGCGTTACTCCTCCCTCCAGGCACGTTTCGCTGCGCTGCACGTCAACCTGGCGGAAACCAAGGTGTCGAATGCGCCGACCAGGCCTCCAATGTTCTCGGCCTTTCGCAGTGCCGCACGTCAATCTGGCTGGAATCGGTGCGTCGAATGCGGCGACGCAGATCCTCACTGTTCTCGAGCGATCTACAGCGCTGCACTACTGAAATCTCCCGACGCTCTCTCTGTACCACATATCACTCGACCTCCAATTAGTCCCCATCAGACGTCGATTTATCCACGAATGGCACTGTAATGGCTGACGATGAGCGACGTTTGTCGAAAATGGCTAGTGATTGATATGTTCGCGATCGTCGACGCACACAACGAGCTCAGCGCCAAATCGTCATAAAAATCTATGCGCATAAAGTCCATTCGGGCGACATGCGCGGCAGAGCGGGATGCAAGCCCTTCGGGGTAATATCGCCATTCGTCCCGATTCCCGGCGCTTCCAGGCAACCGCGGGTGATCGGTTCCTCCGTATTCCGTCTCCTGCACAGTTCATGACTGACAGCCCAGCCCAAGGTGGTCGGACGACCGACTTCTTGCCGTATCTCGTCGCCGCGACGTTCTTCATGGAGTACCTCGACACGACCGTGATCGCGACCGCGCTACCGCAAATGGCGCGCTCGTTCGGTGTCGGGCCGAACGCGTTGAGCCTCGGGATGACGGCCTACATGCTGGCGCTGGCAGTGTTCATCCCGATCAGCGGCTGGATCGCGGACCGCTATGGCTCGCGCACGGTATTCGCCAGTGCAATCGTCGTCTTTACCGGTGCGTCGGTGCTGTGCGGGTTGTCCGAGGGTGTCGTGACATTCACCGCCGCGCGCCTGCTGCAAGGCGTCGGCGGGGCGATGATGGTGCCGGTCGGGCGCATGATCGTCGTTCGCAGCACCGAGAAAGCGAAGCTGATGCGCGCGATCGCGACGATCACGTGGCCAGGCATCGTCGCACCTGTCGTCGGGCCGCCGATCGGCGGCTTCATCACGACCTATGCGTCATGGCGGTGGATCTTCCTGCTGAACGTCCCGTTCGGCATTGCCGCACTGGTCTGCACCTGGCTGATCGTCCGGAACACGCGGGCCGACGAGCAACGGCCGCTCGACTGGCTCGGCTTCGTGCTCGCCGGGGGCGCGCTGACCTGTCTGCTGATCGGCACCGAAGCGGCCGGCCAGCAGGACGTCCACTTTACGCGCGCAGCCGTCCTGGTGGGTGCAAGCGTGCTGTTCGGCGTCGCCGCCTGGTGGCATGCACAACGTTGCGCGCATCCGCTGCTCGATTTCACGACATTGAAAGTGCCGACGTTCTCGGTGACCGTGATCACCGGGTCGATCACGAGGATGGCCATCAATGCCGTACCGTACCTGCTGCCGCTGCTGTTCCAGATCGGTTTCGGGCTGTCGCCATTCCAATCCGGCCTGCTGCTGCTCGCGAGTGCGCTCGGCAATCTCGGGATGAAGGCGGGAACGTCGTGGATTCTCGACCGCTACGGCTTCCGGCGCGTCGCTCTCGTCGACGTGACGATAGTCGGCCTCTTCACGATCGCATGCGGCTGGCTGACTGCATCGACGCCGCTGGTGATCACGCTGTTCGTCGTATTCGTCTACGGACTGACGCGGTCGATGCAGTTCACGACGCTCGCCACGCTCGCCTATGCGGATATCCCGGCCCGGCAGACAAGCGCGGCCAGCACGCTGTGGAGCGCTGCGCAGCAGATGACGATCGGGATGGGCATCGCGTTCGGTGCATTGTCGCTTCGACTCGCGGCGTGGGTGCGGGGCGATGCGGTCGGCATGCACTACGTACTCGACGACTTCCGCTGGGCATTCGTCGCAGCGGGCGTACTCGCATTGCTGACGTTGCCGGGCTATGCACGGCTCGCCTCCGATGCGGGCGACCGGCTGCGGGCAAATGTGGCGCGCGGCTAGGCCGGGTTTTCTGTCGACTGTGTGCGGCGACAGGTGAGCGTCTGGGCTCTCTGTCGGGCACTCCAAACATGGGCCCTGCGCGCAGCGACGGTTTGACGAGAAGCGAAAAGGTCATCTGTCATGGTGGCTGACCGAACTGACCGCCTGGTAATACCCGTTCGCGAAGAACCCTGATCGATCACGCGCGATTGGCACGCCGGATGCGCAGTATGTCCCGCGAAAATTCACCGGCGTGGCGGATGGCGCGGCAGCGTCGTGTTCGTTCCGATAGCCGTCACTGCGCGTCATGGAAGATGATGCCGACCGTGTGGCGATGGCCGCTCCGAATCCGGCTGACGCCGTGGCGCAGGTTGACGCGATAGACGCCGCGCGTTCCCTGCACGGGCCTGCCGTGCACGGCGAAGATGACGGCGTCGCCTTGTGTCAGCGGCACCACTTCCGCGCGCGACTGCATGCGTGGCCGCTGTTCCGTCAGCACGAATTCGCCGCCGGTGAAATCGCGGCCCGGCGCCGACAGCAGGATCGCGACCTGGAGCGGAAACACGTGCTCGCCATACAGGTCCTGATGAAGGCAGTTGTAGTCGTCGGCGCCGTATTGCAGGATCAGCGGCGTCGGTCGTGTCTGTCCTGCCGCGTGGCAGCGATCGAGGAAGGCCGTGTGGTCTGCCGGATAGCGGACGTCGATCCCGAGTGCCTTGTTCCAGCGATTCGCGATTGGCGCGAGATGCGGGTAGAGCGTCGCACGCAGCTCGGCGATGACCGCGGGGAGCGGATACGCGAAATACTTGTATTCGCCGCGACCGAACCCGTGCCGCGCCATCACGACGCGCGAGCGATAGCGTGCATCGTGCGGATAGAGCGATGCAATCGCCGCGCACTCGCTTGCCGAGAGCAGGCCGGGGACGCGCGCGCATCCGTAGCGATCGAGATCGGCATCGACAGTCGTCCAGTCGATCGCGTCGACGCGTGGCGCAATGTCGAGCGATTCGACGGCAGGTTGCAGGTCGGCAATGTTCACGGGCGTACCTCGGTTCGTCAGCAATGTGGCGCCATGCGGTCGTGCGGAATGCTTCGGGCATGTCGTCCGCACGGTTGAGTCCACGGCAAATGTTGATGAGCCCAGTCTACGGATGTCCATGCGCCGGCGCGCTCCAGATCTTGCGCTTCAATTCGGGAAAGGAATAGGGTGAGCGCTCGCGACGGCATGGGCGCACCGAGTGCCTCGACGAGTCGAATTGGAGAGGCGGAGAAGCGGAGAAACGAGGGTCGAATTTTCTACGGCGGGTGGCCGGCTCCTGCCGGGCCCCGCCGCATCACCGCTTACGCCACCGACCGGAACAGCCAATAGAGCCCGCCGGCAAGCACGATCGACGCCGGCAGCGTCAGCACCCACGCCAGCACGAGGCTGCGCACCGTGCCCCACTGCAAGCCCGACCCGTTCGCCGCCATCGTGCCCGCGACACCCGACGACAACACGTGCGTCGTCGACACCGGCAATCCGTACACGTCGGCCGCGCCGATCGTGAGCATCGCGACGAGTTCGGCCGACGCGCCCTGTCCGTACGTCAAATGCTGCTTGCCGATTTTCTCGCCGACGGTCACGACGATCCGCTTCCAGCCCACCATCGTGCCGAGGCCCAGTGCGATCGCGACCGCCACCTTCACCCACGTCGGAATGAACTTGGTCGCGTGGTCGAGCTGCTTGCGATAGTTGTCGATCGCGAGCTTGTCGTCGGCGGCGAACGCGGGCTGACCGGACTTCTCGATCAGGCGGATGGCTTCGGATACCAGATACATCGTATTGCGCACGTTGTCGACGTCACGTTGCGGCACGGCCGCCATCGAGCCCGATGCACCGACCGCGGTCGCGAGCGACGCGGACAACTGCTGCACGGCGGGGATCACGGCAGGCGTCAGTTGGCGATGCTGTACGTAAAGCTCGACGTCGGCACGCGGGTTCGAGGATGGTGCAACGCCGTTCGTGTACTTCCCGAACGTCGCGGCTGCCTGGTTCGCGACCGCCACGAAGGTCTGTGTCTCGGCCGGCGTGACGGCCTTGTTCAGCGCATAGGCGGTGGGCACCGTGCCGATCAGGATCAGCATGATGAGTCTCATCCCTTTCTGCCCGTCGTTCGAGCCGTGCGCGAACGACACGCCCGTGCAGGTCAGGATCAGCAGGCAACGAATCCAGAACGGCGGCGGCTGGTCCTTCGGCGGCTCCTTGTACAGCTCCGGAATCCGCACGAGGGTTTTCAGCACGAGCAGCAGCAGCGCCGCGCACAGGAAGCCGACGAGCGGCGAGAGCAGCAGCGACTTGCCGACGCCGAGCGCCTGGCCCCAGTCGACGCCGCTCGTGCCGGACGGCCCGTGCATCAGCTGGTTCATCAGCCCGACGCCGATGATCGACCCGATCAGCGTATGCGAGCTCGACGACGGCAACCCGAAATACCAGGTCGCGAGGTTCCATACGATCGCGGCGATCAGCAGCGCGAACACCATCGCGAAGCCCGCACCACTGCCGACCTGCAGGATCAGCTCGACCGGCAGCAGTTGCAGGATGCCGAACGCGACGGCGCCGCTCGAGATCATCACGCCGAGGAAGTTCCACAGGCCGGACCAGATCACCGCGACGTTCGGTGTCAGCGAGTGCGTATAGATCACGGTGGCCACCGCGTTCGCGGTGTCGTGGAAACCGTTGACGAATTCGAAGCCGAGCGCGATCAGCAGCGCGGCGCCGAGCATCAGGTACGGGAACAGCGATCCTTCGCGCATCGGCGACAGATCGTCGATCAGGTGCGTGGCGATATAGATCGCGCCGATCGCGAGCACCAGCAGGAAGACGGCATAGCCGAGCTGCTTGGTACGCTCGACGGAACCCGAATTGCTCGGGGCAGACGAAGCAGGCTGATTCATGACGGTATCTCGTAAGGGAACCGCGACCGATCCTAGCTTCGGCTAGCAGTCAGTTTGATGACAGCAGGGACAACGGACGGCGTGTCTTACAGCGACGTAAGGTGAACATCGCCAGGCAATTGCGGTACGACGCGACACGTCGGCTGGTGTCGTGGTCGATATCGCGAACGCAACATGGCAGGCTGCTACGGCGCAGTGTCGCGCCGATCGTCGTCGGCGATCAACGTCCATCCGTGCGGCGCCGCAGCGAATGTCGTGCACGACAGCGGTGCGACGTCGATGCGGGTTGCCGCGCCGGGATCCAGTCGCATGGCATGTGCGACGGCCGCGCGAACGATCGGCGCATGCGTGATGGCGACGATGTCGCGGCCGTGTTGCAGCGCGTTCAACCATGTGCCGACGCGGCGCATCGCTGCATCGAACGATTCGCCGCCGTGCGGCGACGCGCAGGGATCGCCGATCCACGCGCCCAATGCGTCCGGCATGTCGCGCGCGAGGTCGTGCAGCTGCTTGCCGCGCCAGTTTCGGTAGTCGATGTCACGCAGCGCGTCATCGATGTCGGCATGCAGGCCGAGCGCATCGGCGGTCTGCACCGCGCAGCGGGCCGGGCTGCACAGCACGAGCGCGCCGGTCACGCGTGCCCACCGGTCGCGCAGCGCCGCGGCGTCGGCGAGCCCGTGCGCGTCGAGCGGGTCGTCGTCGGGAAACGTACCGGTGCGCATTGCCCGGGTCGAGGCGTGTGCGATCAGGCGCAGCGAGGCATGCGTGTTCATGTCGTTTTTCGGATGATCCGGGACGAGTGAATTCGATCACCTGTCGCCGCTTCAATACGCGAACGTTCGCGCGTACAATTCGCCCGATACGAAACGCGGAAGCCGGTGCAATCCCGGCGCGGTCGCGCCACTGTAACCGGTGATCCATGATCCCGGAAGCCAGACCTGCCTTCGTACCCATCCAACATTTGTCGGGGCGCGATTCCCCTGAGGTGCATCCATGAGCGAAGCAGTGCTGAAGCCGGCGATCGTGCCGGCACCCATCCCCGTCCGCGAACTGTTGCCGTGGGCCGTGTTCGTCGGCTTGATCCTGTTGCTCGCGCTGTATTTCGTCGGTGCGGAACAAGGGGCGACGTCGCTCGTGCCGGGCATGTATGTCCACGAGTTCGTCCACGACGGCCGCCATCTGCTCGGCTTCCCCTGCCACTGACGCGGAGTTCACGATGGTCGGAAAGCTGCTCATGCGCGGGATGCTCGCAGGCATCGCCGCAGGCCTCCTCACGTTCGGTTTCGCGAAAATCGTCGGCGAACCGCAAGTCGATCAGGCAATCGCCTTCGAGGAGAAAACCGAAGCCGCCCGAGGCGAAGCGCCGGAACCCGAATTGGTCAGCCGCCACACGCAAGCCGGCCTCGGTCTGCTGACGGGCGTCGTGACCTACGGCGCGGCATTCGGCGGCCTGTTCTCGCTGGTCTTTGCGTATGCGTATGGCCGAGGCAGCCGTCTCCCGGCACGGCCGCTGGCTGCGTGGCTTGCACTGGCGTCGTTCGTCTCGCTCGTGATCGTGCCGAACATCAAGTACCCGGCCAATCCGCCGTCGGTCGGCGACCCCGACACGATCGGCTATCGCACGGGGTTGTTCTTCCTGATGATCGCGATCTCGGTCGCGACGATGGTGTTCTCGGTCAGCGTGCGCCGCCATCTGCTGGCGAAGCTCGGGCAGTGGAACGCGTCGATCGTCGCCGGGCTCGTGTTCGTCGCGATCATCGCGGCCGTGCAGATCGGGCTGCCGTCGGTCAGCGAGTTGCCGGCCGATTTCCCGGCGGCCTTGCTGTGGAAGTTCCGCGTGGCGGCCATCGGCATGCAGGTGATCATGTGGACGACGATCGGCCTGCTGTTCGGCGCATGGGTCGAGCGCGGCGAACGCATTGGCATGCGCGCCGCCTGACGCGCATCACCCCGGAGCGCGCCTGGCGCAGCATGCGCGGCGCGCTCCACGTCGATTCGCGCGCCAGCGCGACGAACGCGGCCAGATAGTCGATCGACGAGGCCGCGCTGCGCGAAGGGCTGCCGCCGCGCCGCGCGCAGTGGGGCGAGTACTTGAAGTGGGCGGTCGAATCGTTCCGCATCACCGCGAACGGCGTGCAGGAATCCGAACGAAATCGGACCGGGCGTGTACGACATTCATTCGCCGAACATCCCGACGCAGGCGCACATCGTCGGCCTGATGAAGAAGGCGGCCGAGCGGATTCCGGCGGAACGCCTGTGGATGAACCCGGACTGCGGCCTGAAGACGCGCCAGTGGGCGGAAGTGATTCCGGCGCTGACGAACATGGTCGCCGCCGCGAAGACGCTGCGCAACGCGGTGCAATAACGCGCGAAGGCTGCGTGCCGGCCGCCGCGATCGATGGTCGGGCGGCGCGGCCGGCGACGTGATTCATTCCGTGACGGGCTACGTGATCATGCGCGCTCGTGTTCGAGCGAGTCCGCGAGCGTCTCGGGTGATGGTGTCTCGGCAATGATGCGGCGTTCGCGTGCGAGGTCGAGCGACCGCGACAGCAGCCAGTACGCAGCACCCGCGACGACCAGGCCGACGAGCCACGCGATATCCACGCCGCCGAGCATTCGAGCGAACGGCCCGACGAAAATCTCGTGGTTCGCCTCGGCGTCGAAGATGTAGAAGAACGGCACCATCGCCGCGAAGCCGACGAGGTAGGCGACGATGCCGAGCGGTTGCCATGCGCCGTAGAGCCCGTTCGGCACGAAGAAATGCGCGATCGCATAGTGACCGCGGCGCACGAAGAAATAGTCGACGAGATTCACGGCGGTCCACGGCACGAGGAAGTAGAGCATCAGCGTCAGGAACGTCTGCAGCAGCGCGATGCCGTTGCCGCGGATCGCGAATACGCAGGCAAGCACGAACGTGCTGATCGCGATGATCGATGCAACGCGCGCGCGGCGCGTCGGCCGGATCGGCACGATCGAATCGACGGCGGTCAGTACGGTCAGCATCGCGCTGTACGCGTTGAGCGCGATGATCGGCAGGAAGCCGACCAGCGAGACGATCGCGATCAGCTTGCCGAGGCCCGGCATGAGTGACGTGCCGACGTCGTTCATCGCGACCAGCGCATCGGCCGCATGCAGCTTCTGCGCGAGCCACGCGCCGAGGCCGATCATCCAGGTGCCCGACAGCGACGCGCCGGCGAAGATCACGGCGATCAGCTTCGCACGGCTCGTGTTTTTAGGCAGATAACGCGAATAGTCCGACACATACGGTGCATACGAAATGTTGTAGCTCGCGGCGATCGCGAATTGCGTTGCGAACGCGATCCAGTTGAAGCCCGGCGCGGCAACCGGTGCAATGGTGGCAGGTGCCGGCGTCGCATGGCCGAACGCGAGTGCGAGTGTCACGAGCGCATAGAGCGGCAGCGTCGCGATCAGCGCCCACGTGAAGGTCCGATGCATCAGGTCGTGGCCGTAGATGGCGAGCAGCGCGCCCGTCGTCACCGCGGCGACGGCGACGAAGCCGCCGTCGATGCCGAATACGTTGTGCACGCCGTCGACCATCAGCGATACGTTGACGACGTTGAAGCCCACGAACACGAACAACGTCGCGAGCAACGCAACGATCACGCCGCGATAGCCGAACTGCGCGCGCGACTGGATCATCTGCGGCAGCCCCATCTCGGGCCCCTGCGAGCCGTGAAACGCCATGAAGATCGTGCCGAACATGATCCCGAGCGCGCCTGCGAGCGTCGTCCAGCCGGCGGACAGGCCCATGCCGGGCCCGACGAAGCCGATCGAGATCGTGAAGAAATGGAAGTTGCCGAGGAACCAGAACGGGCCCTGGCTGGCGAGCTTCGCGTGGCGCTCGTGTTCGGGAATGTAGTCGATCGAGTGGTGCTCGATCGCAAGGCCGGCCGATTCGGTGCGACCGAGATCGAGCGTGTCGGGGCGGGTCATGACGACTTGTCTCCTGGGTCGTGCGCGGTTCGGCAGTGCGACCGCGTGCGCCAGCCTGCCGCGACGTCTGCGTGGCAAGCGATGAATAGCGTGGAACCGGGAGGCGGTGCGACGCACCGCCGAGGCGTACAACGAAAAACGGGCAGGCGAAGTGCCTGCCCGTTGCGAGAGGTTACGCGGTGCGTGCGCCGCGCGGCAGCGGCGTTTCCTTCCGGTTCGTCGCGCCCGAATCGTCGATGCTCACGCGGCGCGAGATCAGCCACACGCACAGCGACGACACGATCGCGGCGCTCGTGTACTGGAGCGCGAGCGGCCACCATTGCGGCGCGGTGTTCTGCGCGATGATGGTCGCGACGAGCGGCGTGAGGCCGCCGGCGAGCGCGCCGCACACCTGGTATGCGATCGAGATCGCCGTGTAGCGGATGCGCGCGACGAAGATGCCGCTGACGAAGCCCGCGACCACCGAGTAGTAGCCGGATTCCGCGAGCGTCGCGAGGCCGACGCCGACCGTGATCGACAGCGGCGTGCCCATGTGCACGAGCGGCAGCATGACGAACGGGACGACCGCGGCCCATGCGCCGGTGATCAGCAGCACGCGCGTGGTGCCGAAGCGCTGCGCGAGGAACGCGGCCGCGAGCTGCACGACGAACTGCAGCACGGCGACGATCGTCATGCAATGCAGCACCATCGACCGGTCGAGCGACAGGAACTGCGTCGCGTAGCTGATCATGAAGATGTTGCTGAAATACACGCCGGCGATGCCGTACACGTTCGCACCGATCGCGAGCAGCAGCAGCGGCCAGTACTTGAGCGCTTCGCGCAGCGGCTTTTGCGCGATGTTGCCGCTCTTCTTGACTTCCTCGAACTCGGGCGACTCGGACACGCTCGCGCGGATCACGAAGCCGACGATCAGCAGTACGGAACTTGCCAGGAACGGCACGCGCCAGCCCCAGCTCATCATGTCTTCCTTCGACAGCGTGCTGATTGCGCCGAACGCGAGCATCGACAGGATCAGGCCGCTCGCGCTGCCGAGCTGCGCGAACGACGCGAAGAACGTGCGCTTGCCTTCCGGCGCATGCTCGCCGGCGAGCAGCACCGCGCCGCCCCATTCACCGCCGACCGCGATGCCCTGCAGCACGCGCATCAGCACGAGCAGGATCGGTGCGATCACGCCGGCTTGCGCATGCGTCGGCAGCAGGCCGATCGCGACCGTCGACACGGCCATCAGCATCAGCGTCGCGAGCAGCGAGCGCTTGCGGCCGAAGCGGTCACCGAGGTAGCCGAACATCACGCCGCCGAGCGGCCGCGCGAAGAAGCCGACCGCGAACGAACCGAACGACGCGAGCAGGCTGATGAAGCGGTTTTCGCCGGGAAAGAACAGCGGCCCGAACACGATGGCGGCGGCGGTCGCGTAGCTATAGAAGTCGTACCACTCGATCGTGGTGCCGACGAACGACGCGAGCGCCGCCCGCTTGGGTTGCTTGACGGAAGTCCCCATCTTTATGTGTGCTCCTCTGGAATCCTCTGATTTGGAATAGGTGGCGGCGCGGGGATCAGTCGCGGTACGCGACGCCCGGCAGCACGCACAGCAGCTCGTACGCGAGGTTCGCGCCGAGCAGCGCCGTGGTGCCGAACGGGTCGTACGGCGGCGCGACTTCGACGAGATCGCAGCCGACGATGTTCAGCCCCTTCGCGCCGCGGATGATCTCGAGCGCCTGCGGCACCGTGAGGCCCGCGATTTCCGGCGTGCCGGTGCCCGGCGCGTAGGCCGGATCGATGCCGTCGATGTCGAAGCTGATGTAGACGGGCGTGTCGCCGACGCGCGCGCGCACTTCTTCCATCAGCGGCGCGAGCGACTTGTTCCAGCACTCCTCGGCCTGGACGACGCGGAAGCCCTGCTCGCGGCACCAGTCGAAATCCTCGGCGGCGTAACCCGTGCCGCGCAGGCCGATCTGCGTGACCTTGTCGCCGTGCAGCAGGCCTTCCTCGACCGCGCGGCGGAACGGCGTGCCGTGCGCGATCTTTTCGCCCATCATCGTGTCGTTCACGTCGGCGTGGGCATCGACGTGGATCAATGCAACCTTGCCGTGCTTGCGGTGGATCGCGCGCAGGATCGGCAGCGCGATCGTATGGTCGCCGCCGAGCGTGATCGGCTTGCAGTCGTGCTCGAGGATCGCGTCGTACGCCGCTTCGATGCGCGCGATGGAATCGTGCAGGTTGTACGGATTGATCGCGACGTCGCCGATGTCGGCGATCTGCAGCGAATCGAACGGTGCCGCGCGCGTGGCCATGTTGTACGGGCGCAGCAGCACGGATTCGGTACGGATCTGGCGCGGGCCGAAGCGCGCGCCGGTGCGGTTGGAGGTGCCGAGATCGAACGGCACGCCGACGAAACAGGCGTCGAGGCCTTCGGCGCTCGCCACGTGCGGCAGGCGCATCATCGTCGCGATGCCGCCGCAGCGCGGCATTTCATTGCCGCCGAGCGGCTGGAAATGGGTGTGGTCGTTCATGGCTGTCTCTTCCGATGTGGGGTTGCCGTATCATGCGACGCGGCTTGACGCACAGTTTTACGCGCTCGGCCCGGAAAGAAGAATGCGAAGATATCGACGTAAACATCGATTTTCATCGATGTATGGAAGGGGATGAACGTGCTGGGGAATCTGTCGACCCTCGATCTGCGGTTGATCCGCGTGTTTCTCGCGGTCACGGACGCGGGTGGCGTCTCGGCCGCGCAGGCCGTGCTGAATGTCGGGCAGTCGACGATCAGCGCGCAGCTGTCGTCGCTCGAGACGCGGCTCGGCTACCGGCTCTGCGAGCGCGGCCGCAGCGGTTTCCGGCTCACGCCGAAGGGCGAGCGCTTCCATGCGATGAGCCGCAAGCTGCTCGCGGCGCTCGACGAATTCGGGATGGCCGCGCGGCACATGGACCGCCAACTGGTCGGCACGCTGCACATCGGCCTGATCGGCCATACACCGGTGAGCCAGAACGCGCGGATCGCCGAGGCGATCGCCGCGTTCCGCACCCGCGACGAGGCCGTGCGTTTCTCGATTTCCGTGCGCGCGCCGGGCGATCTCGAGGAGAAGCTGCTGAGCGACGAGATCCAGATCGCGGTCGGCTACTTCTGGCACCGCGTGCCGACGCTGCACTACACGCCGCTGTTCATCGAGCGCCAGGTCGCGTACTGCGGGCGCGGCCATCCGCTGTTCGACGGTGCCGGCGCGCTGACGCCGGCCGACGTCGCGGGCTTCGAATGGGCGTGGCGCTCGTATCCGCTGCCCGAAGCGCAAATGTCGACGACGCCCGACCGCGTGACCGCGACGGCCGACAACATGGAGGCCGTCGCGCTGCTGATCCTGTCCGGGCACCACCTCGGCTATCTGCCGCAGCACTTCGCGGCGCCGTACGTCGCGCAGGGGCTGCTCACGCCGCTCAATCCGGAGCAGCTGCGCTACGACGTGACGTTTCACATGGTCGTCGCGCGCAACGGGCGCGGCAATCCGCTCGTGGAAGCGTTTCTCGAGGATCTCGAACACGCGCACCAGCCGCCCGACATCGCATAGGCTGCCGGCCTCAACAATGTGGACGAGTGTTGTGGCAACGTGCTCCGACGCGGCCCACATCGATCGGTGTCGAAGTGACGAACCGGGCGACGGGTTCGGCTTGCGTGTGCCGACCGCCCGGCGGCATCACGGCACCGGCAGCCCCGCGTCGTGCTTGACCTCGCGCAGCGACAGCGCCGATTCGATCGACGTCACGCCCGGCAGCATTCGCAGCGATTCGCGCAGGAACGTGCCGTAGTCGTCGAGGTCACGCGCCACGACCTGCAGCAGATAGTCGGCCGTACCCGCCACGTTGTGGCACGCCAGGATCCGCTCGATGCCGAGCACCTCCCGCTCGAAGCGGTCGGCGGTCTTGCGGTCGTGCGTCGCGAACCGCACGAGCACGAATGCGACGACACCGAAGCCGAGTGCCTGGCGCGACAGCTGCGCGCGGTAGCGCTCGATGTAGCCGTCGTTTTCGAGGCGCTTCAGGCGCCGCGCGCAAGGGGTCTCGGAAAGACCCACGGAATCGGCGAGGCGGGCGATCGGCAGGCGGCCGTCGCGCTGCACCGCGGCGAGGATGGCGCGGTCGGTTTTGTCGAGTTCGGTCATGTTGGCGGAATCCTTTTCTGGATTTCGAGATTGTGGCGGATTCCCCTATGGATCGCCAATCCTGAACCAAAGATGGCCAATAATCCCTCGCCCTCTGGCGGCACCATATCGTCGTAAGAGGACAGGGGCAGACCATGATTTCCACGCATTTGCTGTTGATTTATCTCGCCGCGCTGGCGGCCGTCTATGCCGTGCCGGGGCCGGACATGGCGCTGGTGCTGCAGACCAGCATCGGCCGCGGCGTGCGGCCGGGGATGGCGGCGGCGGCCGGCCTGTCGCTCGCGCGCACCGCGCACGTGACGCTGTCCGCCTGCGGCGTCGCGGCGCTGATCCGCAGCGCGCCGTGGCTGTACGAAGTGATCCGTTACGGCGGCGCGCTCTATCTCGCCTATGTCGCGATCCAGGTGTTCCGTTCGCCCGTGTTCGCGCTCGGCGACGGCGATGCGGCGGCGACGGCGGGCGAGCTGCGCCAGTCGTTCGTGAAGGGTCTGCTCACCAACCTGCTGAACCCGAAGGCGCTGCTGTTCTGCTCGGTGCTGCTGCCGCAGTTCGTGCGCCCCGAGGCCGGGCCGGTCGTGTTGCAGATGTTCGAGCTCGGCGCGCTGCTGGTGGCGGCCGGCGTGTGCTTCGACCTCGCGTGCGTGTTCGGCGCGTCGCGGATCGCCGCGTGGATGCGCGCGCATCCGCTCGCGCAGACGGTGCAGCGCTGGACGTTTTCCGCGGCGCTGATCGGCTTCGCGCTGCGCCTGTCGATGGACTGAGTACCGATGCTGTGTCGCGCCGTCGCGGGTCGCGCGGCGCGTCGCCGCACCCGAGGCAGGCCGCGCGCAACGCCGGCCCGCGCGTGCGCCCCGTCGCGGAAGGGCGTGCGCGAAAATCGTCTGACTGTTCTAAACTCCCTGTTACTTCGCGCTGCGCGAACCCGACCGACCGAACGGAACCGTCTCCCGCCGGCCCTGTCCGATTGCCTGGTTGTTCCGTGCAACGCGGTACCAAGGAGGGTCTGAACATGGCAAGGCATCTTCACGCCGACCGTGAACCCCGAATCGTCGCCGAGTCCAAGTGCCTCGGCCCGTGCGATCCGGCAGAACGCATCCACGTCACGATCATGTTGCGGCGGCAGGAAGAAGGGCAACTCGATACGCTGCTACACCAGCTCGCCACCGGCGACGCGCAAGCGAAACCGGTGTCGCGCGCAACCTTCGCGCAACGCTTTTCCGCCAATCCCGACGACATTCGCAAGGCCGAGGACTTCGCGCATCGTCATCAGCTGACGGTCGATCGTGTCGATCCGGTCGAAAGCGTCGTGGTGGTGTCCGGCACGATCCAGCAGTTCGAAGCCGCGTTCAGCGTCAAGCTCGAGCGCTTCGAGCACAAGTCGATCGGCCAGTATCGCGGCCGCTCCGGCCCGATCGCGCTGCCCGACGAACTCGGCGATGCCGTCACGGCCGTGCTCGGCCTCGACAGCCGTCCGCAGGCGCGGCCGCACTTCCGGCTGCGGCCGCCGTTCAGGCCCGCGCGCGGCGGCGCGGCGGCCGTCACGTTCACCCCGATCCAGCTGGCATCGCTGTACGGCTTCCCGGCCGGCGACGGCGCCGGGCAATGCATCGCGATCATCGAGCTCGGCGGCGGCTATCGCGCGGCCGACATCCAGCAGTATTTCCGCGGGCTCGGCATCACGACGCCGCCGACGCTCGTCGACGTGAACGTCGGCACCGGCCGCAACACGCCGACCGGCGACCCGAGCGGCCCGGACGGCGAAGTCGCGCTCGACATCGAGATCGCCGGCGCGATCGCGCCGGCCGCGAAGATCGCCGTCTACTTCGCGCCGAACAGCGACGCGGGCTTCATCCAGGCCGTCAACGCGGCCGTCAGCGACACGACCAACAAGCCGTCGGTGATCTCGATCAGCTGGGGCGGCCCGGAAGCGATCTGGCAGGCGCAGTCCGCGCAGGCGTTCAACCGCGTGCTGCAGGCGGCGGCCGCACAGGGCATCACGGTGTGCGCGGCATCGGGCGACAGCGGCTCGGGCGACGGGCTGCAGGACGGCGCCGATCATGTCGACTTCCCCGCATCGAGCCCGTACGTGCTCGGCTGCGGCGGCACGCAGCTCGACGCGTTGCCCGGGCAGGGCATCCGCAGCGAGGTCACGTGGAACGACGAGGCGGCCGGCGGCGGCGCGGGCGGGGGCGGCGTCAGCACGCTGTTCGACCTGCCGTCGTGGCAGCAGGGGCTGAAGCTCACGCGCGCCGACGGCAGCAGCACACCGCTCGCGAAGCGCGGCGTGCCGGATGTGGCGGGCGATGCATCGCCGCAGACGGGCTACGAAGTGTCGATCGCGGGCACGGCCACGGTGATGGGCGGCACGAGCGCGGTCGCGCCGCTGTGGGCCGCGCTGATTGCACGGATCAATGTGGCGGCCGGTGCGACTGCCGGCTGGGTCAATCCGGTGCTCTACAAGAATCCGGGTGCGCTGCGCGACATCACGCAAGGATCGAACGGTACGTACGCGGCCGCGCAGGGCTGGGATGCGTGCACGGGCCTCGGCAGCCCGAACGGCGCGCAGCTCGCCGCGATCCTGACGCGCAAGCCGTCGAGCTGACGGCCGCGGGACACGTCTTTCCGTATGGCGCGGGCTTCCTGTCCGCGCCTTTTTCTCACCTCCAGGAGCAGCACGATGGGCATCGATTCCGCATCTTCCGGCGGCGTGTATCCGCTGCATCACGGCGACCACAACTCGCATGGCGTGCCGCCGACCATCAACCCGGTCGCGCTGAGCCACGGGCGCGACCAGCCGTTCTTCGATCCGGTCGCGTACGGCAACGGCCCTGACGACTCGGTGACCGACACGACCGAGGCGGCCGCGATCACGCATCACACGATCCTGATCGACGGGAAGCGCATCGCGTACACGGCGACGGCCGGCCATCTCGTGACGGTCGACCCGAGCAGCTCGCAGCCGGCCGCGAAGCTCTTCTACGTCGCGTTCACGGCCGATGGCGCGAAGGAGGAAACGCGGCCCGTGACGTTCTTCTATAACGGCGGGCCGGGCTCGTCGTCGGTATTCGTGCTGCTGGGCTCGTTCGCGCCGAAGCGCATCAAGACGTCGATGCCGGGGTTCACGCCGCCCGCGCCGTACCAGATGGAAGACAACCCGGACAGCATGATCGATCACAGCGACCTGGTGTTCATCAACCCCGTCGGCACCGGCTATTCGGCAGCCGTCGCACCGAACAAGAACCGCGACTTCTGGGGCGTCGACCAGGATGCGAATTCGCTGAAGCAGTTCATCAAGCGTTACCTGACGAAGAACAACCGCTGGAATTCGCCGAAATACCTGTTCGGCGAATCGTACGGCACCGCGCGCAGCTGCGTGCTCGCGTACAAACTGCACGAGGACGGCGTCGACCTGAACGGCATCACGCTGCAGTCGTCGATCCTCGACTACCGGCAGGCCGGCAACCCGGTCGGCGCGCTGCCGACCGCGGCGGCCGATGCGTGGTATCACAAGAAACTCGGCGTCACGCCGGCGCCCGCCGACCTCGGCGCGTTCGTCGAGGAAGTCGCGCAGTTCGCGCGCACCGACTACCTGACCGCATTGCGCAACGTGCCGCATGCCGACCCGGCCGCGGTGAAGAAGCTGTCGCAATACACGGGCATCGACACGGCGACGCTGCAGACGTGGGGGCTCGACATTGCGGGTTACAACGCGCGCGGCAATTCGCTGTTCCTGACGACGTTGCTGCAGGCGCAGGGGCTGGCGCTCGGTTCGTACGACGGCCGCGTGACCGGGATCTCGTCGGGCATCGCCGGCAAGATCGACCCGAACTCCGGCGGCAACGATCCGACGATGACGGCGGTGACGGGCGTCTATACGGCGATGTGGAACAGCTACCTGAACGAGCAGTTGAAGTTCACGTCGAGTTCCGCGTTCACCGACCTGAACGACCAGGCGTTCCAGAACTGGGATTTCCACCACACCGACCCGACCGGCGCGCAGCAGGGCATCGACGCGCAGGGGAACGTGATCCTCTATACGGCCGGCGATCTCGCGGCGGTGATGGCGTTGAACGTCGACCTGAAGGTGCTGTCGGCGAACGGCCTCTACGATTTCGTCACGCCGTTCTACCAGACGGTGATCGACCTGCAGCAGATGCCGCTCGAGGATCAGAAGGTGCGGCAGAACCTGTCCGCGCGTTTCTATCCGTCGGGGCACATGGTGTATCTCGACGGCGGCTCGCGCACCGCGCTCAAGCGCGATCTCGCGGCGATGTACGACGCAACGGTCAGCGATACGGGTGCGCGGATGCGGATTCGTGCGCTGCAGGCGACGAAGACGGGCGGGCACGCGTAGCGGTGCCCGTCGGCGGGACGCCGCGCGCAGCCGTGACGGTGCGCGCGGCGTTATTTTTCAGCGTGGGCGGCCGGCTTATGCCGACGGCCAGTCGAACATCGTGTACGGCAGCGCGCGCTTGTGGCGCGACGCGTCGTAGAAGCGCAGCACCGTTTCGTACACGCGATCGGCGACCGGCTTGCCTTCGAGGAAATCGTCGATCTCGTCGTAGGTGACGCCATACGCGTGCTCGTCGGGGCGCAGCGGGCGCAGCTCCTCGAGGTCGGCCGTCGGCACCTTCATCACGATCAGTTCGTCGCCGCCGAGCGCACGGGCCACCGCGCGCACGCGACGCTTGTTCAGCCCCGCGAGCGGCAGGATGTCCGCGCCGCCGTCACCGAACTTCGTGAAGAAACCCATCAGCGACTCGGCCGCGTGATCGGTGCCGATCACGATGCCGTGCCGCGCGCCGGCCACCGCGTACTGCGCGATCATGCGCTCGCGCGCCTTGACGTTGCCGTGCACGAAGTCCTGCTGGGCCGGCGTCTCGAACGCATGGCCGGACGCGACCAGCGCGCCGAGCATCGCGTCGGCGGCCGGCTTCACGTTGACGGTCAGTTCCTCGTCCGCGCGGACGAACGCGAGCGCGCGCTGCGCATCGGCTTCGTCGTTCTGCACGCCGTTCGGCAAGCGCATCGCGATGAAGCGGGCGTCGTAGCCGCCGGCGCGCAGCTTTTCGACCGACAGCTGTGCGAGCCGGCCGGCCGTCGACGAATCGACGCCGCCACTGATGCCGAGCACGTAGGTCCGCAGGCCGGTCGAACGAAGGTATTGCGCGAGGAACTCGACGCGGCGGGCGATTTCGGCCTCGGCGTCGAAGTGCGGGGCGACGTTCAGTTCGGCAATGATCGCGCGTTGGCGGCTGGCGTAATCGGCGGATGTCATGAAAGGAGTTCCGGAACGAAATCAAGGCGCCCATCATAAGCGCAATCGCGCCGCGGTGCCGCGCCGGGCGTGCGTTTCGGCGATTTCGCGTTGCTTCGGCGAGACGGGCCGCCTCGCCGTGGTGCACGGTGCGCCGGGCGGGTGCAACGATGCCGCGTAACGGGCGTTCGCGCGGCCGGTATTCGATGCACGTGGCGGCCGGCATGCATGCACCCGAGCGACCGCACACACGGGCGGCCGCGTCAGCGCCGCGCGAGCACGACGCCCACCAGCGCGAGCGCGAAGCCGGCGAGCTGGATCGCCGCGAGCGTTTCGCCGAACAGCCAGTAGCCCTGTAGTGCCGCCAGCGGCGGCGCGAGAAACAGCAGCGACGTCGCGCGTGCGGCATTGCCGCGCCGCAGCATCCACATCAGCATCGTGACCGCGCCGCCGGACAGGAACACGACGCCCCACACGAGCGACACCCACAGCGCCGGCGCGCCGATCCAGCGCGTCTCGTGCAGCAGCGCGACGAAGACGGCCGCGACGATCGCCGCACCGAAGTTCTGGATGGCAACCGCCGTGCGCAGGTCGCTTTGCGCGAGCTTGCCTTTCTGGTACAGCGAGCCGGCCGTGATCGACCCGACCGCGAGCACCGAGACGGCGACGACGAGCCACGCCGGCGCGGCGCCCGGCGGCGGCGCGACGCCGCCCGTGACCTTCGGCGCCAGCACGAGCGCGACGCCGGCGAGGCCGAGCGCCATCCCGAACCAGCCGCGCGCCGGCAGGCGCTCGTTGAACAGCGGGACGGCGAGCACGGCGGTGGCGAGCGGCTGCAGTGCGCCGAGCAGTGCCATGACGCCGGCGTTCAGCCCTTGCGCGACGGCCCAGTAGCTCGCGCCGAGATAGACGCCCTGCAGCAGCGCGCCCGCGATCAGGTGGCGCGGCCATTCGCGGCGGGCCGGCCACGGCGCGCGGGAAACGAGCGCCACCACGCCGAACAGCGCGGCCGTGCCGGCGAAACGCGCGAGCAGGAACAGGTTGGGATCGGCGTAGGGCTTGATTGCGCGCGCAACGATGAAGCCGGTGGACCAGAGGGCGACGAAAGCGGCGGCGACGAGCGAGGTCAGCATGCGTGGCGGGCCGCGACGCGGCCGGACAGAATCGTGAAGTCGGCCAGTATCGGGGGAAGCGCTGCGGGTGTCTTGTCGAATCCTGCACTCATGCTGCGTGCCGCGTATGCGGCCGCCGGTGCCGGAAGAAGGCGGGGCGCCGCCCCGGGACGCGGAGCGGGCGAGCGTGAAGCCGCGGAGATCAGTCGATCGAGAACGTGTCGAGCGGCTGGTTGGCGCGTGCGTCGGTCGCGAAGCGCGCGGCGAGCTGTTCGTAGAGCCGGCGGGCCTCGTCGAGCGTCAGGTCGATCCAGTACGGATCGCCGGCCGCGTCGTTGAGACGTTCGGGCGGAAACTGGATTTCGATCACACTGCCTTTGCGATACATGGCGCGAGCCCCTTTGCTTGGTCTGTCGTTCGGCGAAGCGCAAAGTGTAGCAACCGGCGCCGCGCCGATTCGCGCGCGTCAGGCAATACAGAATTTCCCTTTCGTGAAACGCGGCCCGGCGGGTTTCCCGGCGCAGTCAAATGCCCGTCAAACGGCCGTAATACAATGGGCGGCTTACCCATTACCAGTCGCCTCGGGCGCACACGCGATGCTGGCGGAACAACGTCATCAATTCATCCTGTCGGAACTCGGACGGTCGGGCGCATTGTCGGTCGCGGAACTCGTCCGCTCGCTCGACGTGTCGCGCGAGACCGTGCGGCGCGACCTGAACGCACTGGCCGCACGCGGCCTGCTCGTGATGACGCACGGCGGCGCGCTGGCCGCGGATCGCCGCGAGCCGAGCCTGTCCGAGCGCGAAGCCGCGAACGCGGAGGCGAAGCGCACGATCGGGCGGCGCGCAGCGGAGTTCGTGCCCGACGATGCATCGGTGCTGATCGATTCGGGCAGCACGCCGCATGCGGTTGCGCTCGCGCTCGCCGACCGGCACCGGCTGTCGATCTATACGAACGACTGGCGCACCGCGTTCGTGCTCGCGCGGCGCAACGGCAACCGCGTGACGCTGCTCGGCGGTGAGCTGTCCGACGACGAGGACGCCACCTTCGGGCTCGACACGATCCAGCAGCTTGCGCAGTACCACGTCGATTTCGCGTTCGTCGGCGCCGGCGGCATCACGCCCGACGGCGAATGCACCGATTACTCGCGGCTCGCGGCCGAGGTGCGCAGCCGGATGATCGCGGCGGCCGGCACCGCGATGATCGTCGCCGATCATTCGAAATTCGGCCGCGTGACGCCGGTGCGGATCAACGGTACCGGCGCGGCCCGCTATCTCGTGACCGAACGCGCGCCCGACAAGGCCGTGCGCCGCGCGCTGACCGCACGCGGCATCGAGCTGCTCGTGTGCGACTGACGCGCGTCCGACATACAAGGTTCATCGAACCGTCATTCGCAGGGAAGATCCGCCGTCAAGACTGACCCATTCACCTCGACCGGCCGCCAGGCCAGGGAGCAACGAATGACCGTCAGCGTGCGCAGCTATCTTTCCCCCACCCTGGTCTTGCTGGCCTTCGACTGGCCCGACGCGGCGTCGCGGTCCGATTTCCTCGGCTTCGCGATCCGGCGCACGCCGGGCTTCTGGTCGGCCGACGGCAAGACGCGCGCGCCGAACAGCTGGCTGCCGAACCGCCTGACGTTCGATGGCCCGGCCGCCCACACGCAGGGCGATGCGCCGACCGACCAGGCGCCGATCCAGAAATTCATGTGGTGGGATGCACGCATCGATCCGCAGGATCGCGGTGCGGCGTTCCGCTACGACGTCTATCCGGTCGTCGGCACGCCGGCGAACCTGCAGGTGCTCGACGCGCAAGCCGGCGTGTGCGACGTCGTGCTGCCCGCGCACATCGAGGACGGCATCGGCACGTGGTTCAACCGTGCGGTGGTCAGCTCGCAGGCCTTCGCGAAGCAGGTGGCGGCGCTCGGCCTCGCGCCGAATGCGGCGCCGAGCGCCGCGCAGGCGCTGAAGCTGCGCACGTGGCTCGCGAACGACATGGAGCAGGTGTTCGCGGAGATGCTCGACCCCGCGTCGCGCGCGGCGTCGGCCGTCTATCACCTGACCGACACGCTGTGGGCGCTGCCCGCGTTCGAAGCGTTCGGGCGCACGCACGGCGAAGCGTCGCTCGCGATCGTCTACGACGCGCACACGACGGCGCGCAAGGGCAAGCCGCCGCTGCCGTCGCCGAACCAGCCGGCCGTCGATGCGCTGCAGGGTCTCGCGACGCTCGCGCCGCGCGACAAGACGCACATCATGCACGACAAGTTCATCGTGACCGATGCGTCGTCGAATGCGGTGCCTTCGCGCGTGCTGACCGGTTCCGCGAACTTCACGACCGAAGGGCTCACGGAGCAGGCGAACGTGCTGCACGCGTTCGACTCGCCCGAGCTCGCCGTGCTGTACAACGATCGTGCGCATGCGCTGGCCGGGAATCCGTCGATCGCGGAGACGGCGCGGCTGTCGCCGGGCTGGTCGGAACCGGTGACGATCGGCAGCGCGCAGGTGCGGCTCGCGTTTTCGCCGGAGCCGGCGGGGCAGCGCACCGAGATCGACACGATCGTCGCCGCGATCGCGGCCGCGAAGCATTCGGTGTCGTTCTGCCTGTTCATGCCGACCGACGCGGCGCTGCGCGACGCGTGCTTCGCGGCCGGCGACCGCGGGCTGATGATGTTCGGGCTGGTGAACAAGATCAACGTCGGCAGCGCGACGAAGGCCGATGCCGAGCAGCAGGCCGGCCAGACGCTCGATGCCGCGACGCTCGCGAACCTCGAGCTGTATCACCGCAGCCGCGACAACCACGACGTGATCGATGCCCAGTATTTCTCGCCGGCCACCGTGCCGCAGGGTTTCGAGCCCGAGCTGCGCCTCTTTCCGGGTGAACCGGCGCCGGCTTTTCCGCCCGTCGCGATCCATCACAAGTTCATCGTGATCGATGCGGAGGGCGCGAATCCGGTCGTCTATACGGGCTCGGCGAACATGAGCCGCAATTCCGAGCAGTACAACGACGAGAACCTGCTCGAGATCCGCGACCAGCGGATCGCGGCGATCTATCTCGCGGAATTCCTGCGGCTTTACGAGCACTATCGCGCGCGGGCACTGGCGATCAATGCGAAGCAGCGCGGCACGGACGGCGGCACGGGCGCGCATGCGCGGCTTGCGCTTGCGCCCGATTCGAGCTGGGCGAAGAAGTATTACGTGGCGGGAAGCCCGGAAGAGAAGGCGCGGATCGCACTGGCGTCGACCGCGCCGACGGATTGACCCACGCGAGAACGACGGGCGCGGATGTCGCGCGCCCGGCTTGAATCTGGCCGGGAAACCGGCTGATGCCGCCGTTTATGCGGCGACGTAGCGCAGCACGGCGTCGGCGATCGTGTCGCGGTGCCGCACGCGCAGGCGCGGCGCCGACGGATCGCGGCCGAATGCGGCGCCGAACGTGTAGCGGTTCGACACGCGGTGGAAGCAGAACGAACTGATCAGCAGGTGCAGGTCGAACGCGTCGATGTCCTTGCGGAACGCGCCGCTTGCCGCGCCGCGCTCGACCAGTTCCTCGAGCGTCTTGATGATGCTGACGTTGCGGTTCTTGAACGACTTGAGCTGTTCGAGATACTTCGCGCCGTGGATGTTCTCGATCGACACCAGGCGAACGAAGTCGCGATGCTTGTCGTGATAGTCGAACGTGAATTCGACGAGGCGGCGCATGCCCTCGCGCGGCTCCATGTCGCCGACGTGCAGCTCCTGCTCGAGTGCGCGGATGTCGCCGTACACCTTCTCCAGCACGGCCTCGTACAAGCCTTCCTTGCTTTCGAAGTAGTAGTAGAGCATGCGCTTCGTCGTGTTCGTGCGCTCGGCGATGGCGTCGACGCGCGCACCGGCGAGGCCCATCGCGGAGAATTCCTGCGTGGCGACGTCGAGGATGTTGCGCTTGGTTTGCTCGGGATCGTATTTGCGCCGCGCATCGGACGGAAGCGCGCGGGTGTCGGACGTGGCGGCCTTGCTTCCTGCTTTCATGTGAATTTATTGTGGCTTCGGCGGCTTGGAAAAGCCATTCTAACATGTGGGAAATCCCCGTCCGGCCGACCTTCCGCTCTAATCGGCAGGGCGGTTTCTGCCGCCGTGGCCGCCGCTCAGCGGCGGCAGGATGCGAGCGCGTCGCGGGCCTGGTACGCCGTATACGTGAGTTGCGCGGCGGCAAGGCCCGCCAGCCCGAACGTGCGCGTGAGCCCGAACGCGTTGAAGCCTTCCGGCACCGGCCGGCCTTCGGCCAGCGCGGCCGCGAGCGCTTCGCCGGCCACCGTGGTCGGCGCCATCCCGTGGCCGCCGAACGCGATCGCGTGCCACACGCCGTCCGCGTCGCGGCCGATCTGCGGCATCTTGTGCCGCGCATAGCTCATCAGCCCGCCCCACGCGTAGTCGACCTTCACGCCCTCCAGTTGCGGATAGACGCGCAGCAGGTCGCGCCGCAGCAGGCGCGCGATCGCGTCGGGGCCGCGGTCGAGCACGGAGATCCGGCCACCCCACAGGATGCGCGTGTCCTTCAGCGGGCGGTAATAGTCGAACGCGAAACGCGTGTCGTAGATCGCGTACGGTGCGTCGATCGCGTCCGGCAGGCGTGCGCCGAGCGGTTCGGTCGCGATCACGTAGGTCGCGATCGGCAGCACCGCGCGCTCGATGCGCGGCGACACGCCGCGCGCGTAGCCGCCACCGGCGAACACGACGTCCTTCGCGCGCACCGTGCCCTGCGCCGTGCGCACGACGTACCCGGCGCCTTCGCGCGCGATGCCGAGCGCGGCCGAGCGTTCGTACACGCGTGCGCCGCCGTGCGAGGCGGCCGCCGCGACGCCGAGCACGTACTTGAGCGGATGGAAGTGGAACGCGTTCGGCTCGAACAGGCCGCCGTAGTAGCGCTGCGTCTTCAGCCGCTTGCGCAGCGCGTCCGTCGAAACGGGTTCCCAGTCGACGCCGAGTTCGTCCTTCATCAGCGTGCGCACGCTGTCGAGGCGGGAAGGATCGTCGAACCAGTTCGCGAGCATCACGCCCTGGTCGACGATGTCGCAGTCGATCCCGTAGCGTGCAATGCGCGCGCGGATCAGGTCGACCGCATCGACGGTGAGCCGGTACAGCCGGCGCCCTTCGTCGCGGCCGAGCGTGCGCAGCAGGTCGGCGTTGTCGAGGCTGTAACCGCCGAAGACGAAGCCGCCGTTGCGGCCCGATGCGCCGAAGCCTACCCGTTCGCTGTCGAGCACGACGACGTCATGCACGCCGCGCTCGACGAGGCCGAGCGCCGTGCACAGGCCGGCGAGGCCACCGCCGACGATGCAGACCTGCGTGTCGATCGTGCCGGTCAGTTGCGGGTAGGGCTGGCGGGTAACGGTGGCTTCGTAGAAGTTCTGCATGCGATTTCGTTGACTCTTGACGGCGGAAAAACAGGCGGCGCGCGTCGATCTTGCCTGAACGTGCGCGCCGCGTCGAATGGGGCGGTGTCGGGGCGCCGGCCGCCGTGTTCGCATGGCGGCAGGTGCGATCCGGGTTGATCCGGGCCGATCCGCGCGATCAGGCGCCCGGCGTCGGGTTGGCCGGCCGGGCGACGTAGCCCGCGTAGCCGGCTTCAGCCTGCGGCGCGGATTCGGGCGTCGCGTTGCGTTCGATCCAGGGAGCGATCTCCATGTCTTCGTAGCGCACGAGACGGCATTTGCGCACGATCGCGTAGCCGAGCCAGATCGCGAGGAAGAACGGCAGGCCGATGTAGGTCGCGGCGACGCCGACCCAGTCGATCTTGTCGGAGAGGAACGCCTGGTAATCCTGGCCGAGCGCGATCACCGCGCACAGCGCGAACGCGAACAGCGGACCGAACGGGAACCACTTCGACCGGTACGGCAGCTGGTCGAGCCGGTAGCCCTGCTTCAGGAAGCCCTTGCGGAAGCGGTAGTGGCTGACCGCGATGCCGAGCCACGTGATGAAGCCGGCCATGCCCGACGTGTTCAGCAGCCACAGGTACACGGTCTTGTCGCCGTACAGCGACGTGAGGAAACACAAGGCGCCGACGGCCGTCGTCGCATACAGCGCGTTGCGCGGCACGCCGCCGCGCGACAGCTTCGCGAAGATCTTCGGCGCACGGCCTTCGACCGCGAGGTTGTAGAGCATCCGCGTCGATGCATACATGCCCGAGTTGCCGGCCGACAGCACGGCCGTCAGGATCACCGCGTTCATCACGCCGGCGGCGAATGCGAGGCCCGCGTGGCGGAACACGAGCGTGAACGGGCTCACGCCGATGTCGGTCACGTCGCTCTTCAGCAGGCTCGGGTCGGTATAGGGAATCAGCACGCCGATCACGAAGATCGCCAGCACGTAGAACAGCAGGATGCGCCAGAAGATCTGGCTCACCGCGCGCGGGATCGTCGTGCGCGGATTTTCCGATTCGCCGGCCGCGACGCCGATCATTTCGGTGCCCTGGAACGAGAAGCCCGCGATCATCGCGACGCCGAGCATCGTCGCCCAGCCGCCGGCGAACGGCGCGTCGCCGATCGTGAAGTTGCCCCAGCCCGCGCTCGGGCCGCCCTGCATGATCCCGAAGATCATCAGCAGGCCGACGCCGACGAACGCGAGCACCGTCAGCACCTTGATCAGCGCGAACCAGTATTCGGCTTCACCGAAGCCGCGCACCGACAGCGCGTTGAGCGCGAAGATCAGCGTGAGGAACAGCGCGCTCCACCAGACGCCCGGCACGTGCGGGAACCAGTAGTTCATCACGAGCTGCCCGGCGACGAGCTCCACCGCCAATGTCACGGCCCAGCTGTACCAGTAGTTCCAGCCGAGTGCGAAGCCGAAGCCTTCGTCGACGAACTTCGCGCCGTAGGTTGCGAACGAGCCCGACACGGGCATGAACGCGGCCATTTCGCCGAGGCTCGTCATCAGGAAATAGACCATCAGGCCGATCACCATGTACGCGAGCATCGCGCCGCCGGGGCCGGCCTGCGAGATCGACGCGCCGGACGCGACGAACAGGCCCGTGCCGATCGAGCCGCCGATCGCGATCATCCGCAGATGGCGTGCCTGCAACGCACGGTGGAGGGACGGCTTCGCGGGCGGCGAGCCGGAGGGGCGGGGCGAATCGGGGCGGGCGTCTGAATGCATGGCGGGCGCTGGGCGCTGTCTCCGGGATTGTTTTTCGGTGACGAAGCGCGACGCGTTGCCGGCCGCGGGCCGGGCAGCGGTGATGCGGTGCTGAAACGGACCGGATGAACCGGGCCGCGATGCGTGTCGCCTTCGTCTGTCGTCCGGCAGCCGTGATGGCGGCCGGCGGCGCGCCGGGTGCGGTGCACCCCGACGTCGCCACGATTGTGTGTGCCCGGTGCGCGGGCGGCAAACGATATTTCCGAACAGGGTGATGCGGGATTGTCATCAACTTGCGGCGTGCCGCGATGCGTCCGATGGCCCCGC
The DNA here is from genome assembly GCF_002223085.1 of Burkholderia sp. HI2714. Taxonomy (NCBI): domain Bacteria; kingdom Pseudomonadati; phylum Pseudomonadota; class Betaproteobacteria; order Burkholderiales; family Burkholderiaceae; genus Burkholderia; species Burkholderia sp. HI2714. Next base: position 26,996 of record NZ_NKFM01000036.1, read on the forward strand.
CGCGGGCTTTGGAAACGTCCCATGTCGACGCCAATCCGCATCCGGTCGATCCGTCGAGGTATTGCGTTTTCGGAATGAAGTCGTGAGTTAATATCAATAGCGGGCCGACTTGTGGCCACCGACAATGTGTTTCATGGATCGTGCCCTGCGAGGCGGGGCCGCGCCGGACGGCGCACCGGGCCTGCCGCGCGGCGCATCCGCTTGCACAGGGCGCGCGAACGCGCTCCAATCGAATCACGCGGGCGGCGCTGCCGCCGCACCGATCAATCTGTCCCTGAAGAGGAAGTGATGCAATTCAACGACATTCTTGCCGCGCTCGACATCGATCTCGCCCAGTGGAAAGGCAATGCGCTGACCGCGCGTTCGCCGCTCGACGGCGCGACGCTCGCGACGCTGGCTGTCGACACGCCCGCCGACGCCGAGCGCAAGATCGACGCCGCGCACGACGCATTCCTCAAGTGGCGCACGGTGCCGGCGCCGGTGCGCGGCGAACTCGTGCGCGTGTTCGGCAACGTGCTGCGCGAGCACAAGGCCGAGCTCGGCCGCCTCGTCACGCTCGAAGCCGGCAAGATCACGTCGGAAGGCCTCGGCGAAGTGCAGGAAATGATCGACATCTGCGATTTCGCGGTCGGTCTGTCGCGCCAGCTTTACGGCCTCACGATCGCCTCGGAGCGCCCGGGCCACCGGATGATGGAAACGTGGCACCCGATCGGCGTGTGCGGCGTGATCTCGGCGTTCAACTTCCCGGTCGCCGTGTGGGCGTGGAACGCCGCGCTCGCATTCGTGTGCGGCGATTCGGTCGTGTGGAAGCCGTCCGAGAAGACGCCGCTGACCGCGATCGCATGCCACGTGCTGCTGCAGAAGGCGATCCGCGAATTCGAGAAGACCCACCCGGGCGTCGCGCCGGCGGAACTGAGCCAGCTGGTGCTCGGCATGCGCGATGTCGGCGAGGTGCTGACGGCATCGAAGAAGGTGCCGGTCGTCAGCGCGACGGGCAGCGTGCGGATGGGCCAGGAAGTCGCGAAGGTGCTGAGCCAGCGTCTCGCGCGCGGCATCCTCGAACTCGGCGGCAACAACGGGATGATCGTTGCACCGAGCGCCGATCTGGATCTCGTGGTGCGCGCGGTCACGTTCGCGGCGGTCGGCACGGCCGGCCAGCGCTGCACGACGCTGCGCCGCCTGATCGTGCATCGCAGCCTGGTCGAGCAGCTGCTGCCGCGCATCGAGAAGGCCTACGCGTCGGTGAAGGTCGGCAACCCGCTTGAAGAAGGCACGCTGGTCGGTCCGCTGGTCGATCGCGCGTCGTTCGATGCGATGCAGAAGGCGCTGGGCGATGCACGCGAGCAGGGCGGCGAAGTGAAGGGCGGCGAGCGCGTCGACGTCGGTCACGCGGATGCGTACTACGTCCGTCCGGCCATCGTGCGGATGCCGAAGCAATCGGCGGTGGTCGAGCGCGAAACGTTCGCACCGATCCTGTACGTGATGGTCTACGACAACTTCGACGACGCGATCGAACTGCACAACGCGGTGCCGCAAGGCCTGTCGTCGGCGATCTTCACGAACGACATGCGCGAGGCCGAGCAGTTCATGTCGGCAGCGGGCAGCGACTGCGGGATCGTCAACGTGAACATCGGCACGAGCGGCGCGGAAATCGGCGGCGCGTTCGGCGGCGAGAAGGAAACGGGCGGCGGCCGCGAGTCGGGTTCGGATGCGTGGAAGGCTTACATGCGCCGCGCGACGAACACGATCAACTACAGCCGTCAGTTGCCGCTGGCGCAGGGCGTGAAGTTCGACGTTTGATGCGGGGCGCCCGGATGGGCGCTGCGCGGGCGTAGAAAGGGCCGGCTGCCGCGTTGCGGTGCCGGCCCTTCGTTCATCTGCGCGACGGCAAGCGCGCGAGCCGCGTCATGCGTCTCCTGCCACCGGCATGTTCTGCACCACCAGCATCTGCGGGCTCGACAGCGTGATTTTCGCCGCGCGCAACTGCTTCAGGATCTCGAACAGCAGGTCGCTCTTCGTCGAACCGGCGATCCGCGGGCTCGACACGTAGCCCGTCACGCTCAGCGTGATGCCGTCCGGCGTGAGCTGGCTGAACGTGACCGACGGGGCCGGCTTCTCGAGAATCGCCGCATGCGAGCCATAGGCTTCGAGCAGCAGGTCGCGCACCTGCTCGGGATCGGTGTTCAGCGGGAACGTCAGCACCAGTGTCGCGACGCCCTGCGTGCTGTTGCCCATCGTCACGTTGCGCAAGTTCTGCGAGATCAGTTGCGAGTTCGGCACGATCACGGTCGAGCGGTCGCTGAGCTGGATCTCGGTCGCGCGCACGTTGATGCGGCGGATGTCGCCTTCGACGCCCGCGATGCTGATCATGTCGCCCACCTTCACCGGGCGCTCGGTCAACAGGATCAGCCCCGACACGAAGTTCTTCACGATCTCCTGCAGGCCGAAACCGATACCCACCGACAACGCACTGACGATCCATGCGAGGTTGTTCCACCGGACGCCGAGCAGCCCGAGCGTCATCAGCACGAGCAGCACGTAGCCGACGTTGGTGAACAGCGTGATCAGCGACACGCGCATCCCGGTATCCATGCCGAGCGCGGGCATGAACTCGTTGTCGAGCCAGCGGCGCAGCGAGCGCAGCAGGTAGAAGCCGATCGCGAACCCGATCACGGCGTTCATGATCCGGTCGGGCATGATGTTCAGGCTCTGCAGCCGCTGGCTGCCGATCATCGCGACTGCACTGTCCATCAGGTCGCCCGGCGTCGTGCCGAAGCCGCCCGTCAGCAGCGCAATGGCCGCGATCAGCATCAGCAGGCTCGTGCCGAAGCCGGACAGGACCGTGCGGGCCTGGTCGAGGTGACGATCCTCGAGTGCGAACAGGTGCTTGATCTGCTGGCCCGTCGTCAGGCTCGACGAGAACAGGCTTTCGCTCGCGTCGCGCGTCAACTGGATCAGGATGTAGGTGGCGCCCAGCACGATCTCGAACCACACGAGCTCGTAGGTAATGAAGCGCGCGACCGTGATGTAGCCGATCAGGAGTGCGATCAGGGTCGCGACGATGGCCAGCGTGACGGCGGCATGGATCAGCCCGGCGAGCGTCGAGCGCTGCTCGGGCGCTTCGCCGGCGGCCGCGAGCGCGCTGCGCGCGCGGTTCGAGCGCAGCAGCGACGCACCGACCGTCACCGCGACGACGAGCGACACGATCCCGCGGCCGAACAGCGTGACCGACAGGCTGGTGTCGACGATCCGGTTGATCGATTCGAGCGTGCCGGACACCAGCAGCAGCGCGGCCAGGATGCCGGGGAACGGCTTCATCGCGAGCGCGACGGGATCGGCGAGCGCGGGCAGGCGCCACGACGGATGCTTCGTGCAGAGCAGCGCACGGCCGAGCCCGGCGATCAGCGCGCAGGTCGTGGCGAGCTTCGCGAACTGGTCCCACAGATCGTTCAGCGCCGGCGTGAGGTCGTAATGGCGCGCGACGGCGAGGTAAAAGATCTGGACGGCGATGGCGGTTGCCAGCAGCGTCGCCAGCGCGGTCGACAACGCCAGTGCGCTGCGGCGCAAACGGGTGGCCGGCAGGCGGTTCACGCAGAACCACGCGAGCCCGCGCTCGATGAGCCGGCGGCCGCCCATCCATGCCGCGAACGCGGCGACCAGCAGCAGCACCGTGATCGCCTTTTGTCCGGGCACCCACGACGAGCGCAGCATGTCGAGCATTTCTTCGTCGAAATCCCCGAGCCGCTGGGTGTCGTCCGGCGAAAGATGGAACAGCGGCAGCCAGAACTGCGCGCTGAAAATGCCGCCCGAACGGAACGCGAGCTGGTTCTTCAACAGGCCGCGATGCAGCTTCGCGAACTGCTCGTTCAGGTTCGTGAGGCTGGCCTTCTGGTCGGCGGCCTGCTTCAGCGCTGCATCGAGCTGCGTCTTGCGTGCGTTGAGCGTGGCCCGTTGCTTCGCGACGGCCGGCGTTTCCGGCGCGGCGCCTTCCGCAGGGGCGGGGCCGAGCACGTCGAGCTGCCCCTGGATCTGCGCGCGCTGCGGCACGAGATCGCTCTGCAGCTTCTCGACATCGGTGCTCAGCTCCTGCGTCGAGTCGCTGAGCCCGTCCAGCTCCTTGCTGTTGGACGCGGTCGAGGTCTGCTGCTTGATGCGGTCCAGTTCGGCCTGCATCTGCTTGAGTTGCGCGACCGCGTCGTTCAGCGAGATGGTCGGGACGGGCGCGCCGACGCCGCTCGCGTTCGGGGCCGAGGCGGCCGCCGGAAACGCCGACGCGGTTGCGATTGCCGCAAACTGCAGCAGCGCGATCAGGGCGATCCGGCGAGCGTAGGTGGATAGTCGTTGTATGGACATGGAATGCTTACGATTTGCCGACAATTCAGGTCGCCGAAAGGCGCCCGGAAGCCGGTGGTTGGCCCGGTAGCATGTTACCGGGGTGTGGAACGCGTGGTTGTACCGATTGCGTACCCCGTTTGTGGCGATTCCGATGGTGCGTGCCCGCGCGAAACGGCGCACCAGGCCCGGACAGTGGGGCCGGCGCCGCCGCGATGTGGCGCCGGATAGCCGTTCCGGCGCGTTTCCCGTACCCGACAGACGGTTACGCAAGTTACACAATATCTGGCGCAACAATGGGGTATCCGAAGCGGTTCGGTGGCCGGGGGCTGCACGTCATCGCATTCGAGATATATCGGGGCCGGGGTGCGCTCGCACCGGACGGACCTGCCGGTACAATGCAGCGATTCGCCCGACGGCGGCTCGCGGGTCGCCGGACAACAACACGACACGATCAGGAGACGCGCCCACGATGGCCTCAACGGACAGCCTTTCGCAGGCACCTGCCCAATCCCCACCCGTCGATCCCGGCGCCATCTCGGCCCGCCTCGACCGCCTGCCGCCCACCCGCACCGTCTGGAAACTCGTCGTCCTGCTGAGCCTCGGCTTCTTCTTCGAGCTCTACGACCTGCTCTATAGCGGCTACGTCGCCCCCGGCCTCGTGAAAAGCGGGATCCTGTCGGCGACGACGCACGGCCTGTTCGGCACCACGGGCGTCGCGAGCTTCATCGCCGCGCTGTTCTCCGGGCTCTTCATCGGCACGATCGCATGCGGCTTCCTCGCCGACCGTTTCGGCCGCCGCGCGATCTTCACCTGGTCACTGCTGTGGTACACGGCCGCCAACGTCGTGATGGCGTTCCAGGACACCGCCGCCGGGCTGAACTTCTGGCGCTTCGTCGTCGGTCTCGGCCTCGGCGTCGAGATGGTGACGATCGGCACGTACATCTCCGAACTCGTCCCGAAGCAGATCCGCGGTCGCGCATTCGCGTGCGAGCAGGCGGTCGGGTTCGTCGCGGTGCCGGTGGTCGCGTTCCTCGCGTACCTGCTCGTGCCGCACGCCCCGTTCGGCCTCGACGGCTGGCGCTGGGTCGTGCTGATCGGCGCGCACGGCGCGCTGTTCGTGTGGTGGATTCGCCGCGAACTGCCGGAAAGCCCGCGCTGGCTCGCGCAGCAGGGCCGGGTCGAAGAAGCCGATCGCATCATGCGTGCGCTCGAGGCGAAGGTCGAAGCCGAATACGGCCGGCCGCTGCCGCCGCCCGCGCCTGCCGAACCCGTGCCGCCGCGCGGCAGCTTCCGCGACATGTGGGTGCAGCCGTATCGCAGCCGCACGATCATGATGACGATCTTCAACGTGTTCCAGACGGTCGGCTTCTACGGCTTCGCGAACTGGGTGCCGACGCTGCTGATCAAGCAGGGCATCACGATCACGTCGAGCCTGATGTATTCGAGCGTGATCGCGCTCGCCGCGCCGATCGGCCCGCTGATCGGCCTCGTGATCGCCGACCGCTTCGAGCGCAAGTCGGTGATCGTCGCGATGGCGGCGGCGATCGTCGTCTGCGGGCTGCTGTTCAGCCAGACGACGGTGGGCGCATTCCTGATCGTGCTCGGCATCGGCCTCACGCTCGCCAGCAACATCATGTCGTACAGCTTCCACGCGTATCAGGCCGAGCTGTTCCCGACGTCGATCCGCGCACGGGCGGTCGGTTTCGTCTATTCGTGGAGCCGCTTCTCGGCGATCTTCTCGTCGTTCGTGATCGCGGCCGTGTTGAAGGGCTTCGGTACGTTCGGCGTGTTCGCGTTCATCGCGGGCGCGATGGTGATCGTGATGGCCGCGATCGGGTTCATGGGGCCGCGCACGAAAGGCATCGCGCTCGAAACCATCTCGAAGTAACCGGAGGTTGCGCACGCACGCCGCGAGATTCGTGCAGCGTGCGTGCGATGCGATGGCGATTGCATCGCGCGCAGGGCGTGTACCGCATATCGGGAATGATCTGGCATACGAATCGATTTTGAAGATCCTGTCGTGCCTTGGCGAAACACACCGCTTCCTGTCGATCTCGAACGCTCAATAAACCAGACTGCCACGTAACGAAAAAGCGAGCGGCAACGAGTTGAAACAAAGCGTGACGAAGCGAAAAACCGCGACGTTCGTCCCTGCCGATTCTTGCCGGGACGCGTAAAATGAAGGGCCTGACGACTCATTAGCCGCCATCGGACCGACCGCGTTGCAACAGCGAACGGCTCCGCCGCGAAGAGGCGTCGGCGCCGGGCGCACACGATGCGCCGGACGTGTCGATGGCTCGCGCGGAAGATGCGCCGCCCGCAACAGCAGCATGCGGCGGCCGGATCGGCCGATGGCTTCGAACGTATGATGCCTTTCAGCTTCACGCGGCGATTTGCGAAGCCGCGTTGCCTTGCCCGTGTCGCCGCTGCGTGTATTGGGATCGCCGCGGCACTGCCGATCTCCATGCTCGTCGAGCGGCCTGCCTTTGCGGCATCCGACGCATCGGCGCCCGTCGCTACGTCGTCCTCATCAGTCGAGTCGCCCGCATCGGCAGCTTCTCGGGCGCATCCCGCTTCGGCGGCGCATGCATCGTCGGGTGCGCCGGCGGCCAAGCCCGCGCCTGCCGCATCACACGCGCATCCCGTGGAGCCTGCCAGCCCGGCGTCGGGCGCATCGAGTGCATCGGGCGCATCCGCAGCATCCGCAGCATCCGCCGCCGCACCTGCATCGGCCGCTTCTGCCGCGCCCGCCAGCGAAGCCGAGGCCCCCGCACCGACACCGCCGCGCCAGCATCCGCCCCTGTCGGCCGAAGAGGCAAAAAATGCGACGGCGCACGCGATCGACATGCGCAAGCGCTTCACGCAGGAAGTCACGCGGCGCCTGAACGTGCCGGCAAGCGAGCAGCGCGCGTACGGCGAGCGGCTCCAGAAGGCGCTCGCCGACGCGGACCTCGGCGACCTCGCCGGCGAATACATCGCGATGGTCGACCGCGCGCCGAACGTCCAGGCGCTGTTCATCTACTTCCGCGCGACGCCGGCCAACGCGTGGATGATGATCGGCGCATCGCCGGTCGGCACCGGGCTGCCGGGCAAGTACGACCATTTCCTGACGCCGCTCGGCGTGTTCCATCACTCGCCGGACAACATGGATTTCCGCGCGGAAGGCACGACGAACGAGAACGGCATTCGCGGCTATGGGCACCGCGACATGCGCATCTACGACTTCGGCTGGGTGGACGGCGAGCGTGGGTGGGGCAAGGGCGGCGTGTCGGCGATGCGCTTCCAGATGCATGCGACCGATCCCGATCGCCTCGAAGCGCTGCTGGGCATCCGGCACTCGAAAGGGTGCGTGCGTATTCCCGCATCGCTGAACACGTTCTTCGACCAGCACGGCCTGCTCGACGACGACTACCAGGCGCGCGTCGAGGCCGGCAAGTCGCTGTGGGTGCTGCGCCGCGATCGCGACATCACGCCGATCGCGGGCCGCTACCTGGTCGTGATCGACAGCGCACGCAAGACGCGGCCGGCGTGGTCGCCGTTGCCGGGGCGCAAGGCGTGGTCGAAGCTGCCGAAGGGCGGCGACACGGCGGACTGACAGCCGGCGTGGCGGGCACGGGAGCGATCCGGATGAGAATAAATCCGTTTTATTGAACCATAATAAAAGCAAACTTTTATTATCCGATCCGGGTTCGTATAGTCGAGGCCAGTTTCGCGGAACCCTGCCGCGCCTGGACCACCACCGATCACACGACCCGATGAAAACTCTCTACAAGCTCGCCCCGCTCGCGATGCTCGGCGCCTTCGCGACGCATGCCTGTGCGCAAAGCAGCATCACGCTGTACGGTCTGATCTCGGCCGGTGTCGGGTTCGCGACCAACCAGGGCGGCAAGAACGCCTGGCAGGCGCTGTCCGGCACGAACCAGAACCCGCGCTGGGGGCTGAAGGGCAAGGAGGATCTCGGGCAGGGGCTGTCCGCGGTCTTCCAGCTGGAGAACGGCTTCAACGTGATGACGGGCACGGCCGCGCAGAACGGCCGCGAGTTCGGGCGGATGGCCTACGTCGGCCTCGCCGACCGCACCTACGGCTCGCTGACGTTCGGCCGCCAGTACGACGCGATCCACGACTACATCGGGCCGGTGATCATCGCGAGCAACGGCGTGAACATCGGCGACAACGACAACGGCTACAACGACATCCGCGTGCAGAACTCGGTGAAGTACGTGAGCCCCGTCTACTACGGCCTGAAACTCACCGCGCTGTACGGCTTCAGCAACGCGACGGGCTTCGCGAACAACAGTGCATACAGCTTCGGGCTCGGCTACGAGCAGGGCCCGCTGCGCTGGAGCGCGGTCTACGCGCAGTACAACCATCCGTACAGCGCGACGAACCAGGACGGCGCGATCGCCAACGACTACGCGTCGCCGCTGCTGATCTTCAGCAAGAGCGCGATGTCGCCGGCGGCTTACGCGAGCCGGCAGCGGATCGCGGGCACGGGCGGCTTCTACACGATCGGCCGCGCGCAGTTCGCGGCGATGTTTACCGACGTGCGCTACGATTACCTCGACAATTCGCACCTGCACCTGCAGAACCTCGGCGTGAACGTCGTCTACACGATGACGCCGCAGCTCTTCCTCGGCGCCGCGTATGCGTTCACGAACGGCAAGTACGACGTGATCGACAAGCGGCCGAAATGGCACCAGGTGAACCTGCAGGCCGATTACTTCCTGTCGAAACGCACCGACGTCGCGCTGACGGTGATCGCGCAGCAGGTGGCCGGCGACGCGGACCATGCGCAGATCTTCGCGTATGCGCGCTCGACCGGCACGCGCCAGATGATGGCGACGCTCGGCGTCCGGCATGTTTTCTGAGCGCCCGACCATGACCCATCCGATCGCATCCCGCCGCACCTTCCTGAAGCTTTCCGCCGCGCTGGCCGGCAGCGCGCTGCTGCCCGAAACGGGCGCGTTCGCGGCCGGCGGCGAGGCCGCGCGCCGCACGGTGATCATCGATACCGACCCGGGGCAGGACGACGCCATCGCGATCCTGTTCGCGCTGGGCGCGCAAGACCGGCTCGACGTGCGCGCGTTGACCGCCGTCGCGGGCAACGTGCCGCTCGACCTGACCGAACGCAATGCGCGCATCATTCGCGACTGGGCCGGCCGCACGAAGACGCTGCCCGTCTATGCTGGCTGCCCGCGTCCGCTCGTGCGCGACCTCGTGACGGCCGCGAACGTGCACGGCAAGACGGGGCTCGAAGGCGTCGAACTGCACGAGCCGCGCGCACCGCTGGCCGCCGGTCACGCGGTGTCGTATCTCGTCGATACGCTGAGCCGCGCGGCGCCGGGTAGCGTGACGCTGTGCGCGCTCGGCCCGTTGACGAACATCGCGACCGCGTTGGTCGAAGCGCCGCAGATTCGCGGCGCGCTGCGCGAAATCGTGCTGATGGGCGGCGCGTTCTTCGAGCGCGGCAACATCACGCCGGCGGCCGAATTCAACATCTACGTCGATCCGCAGGCGGCCGAAGTCGTATTCGGCAGCGGCGTGCCGATCGTCGTGCTGCCGCGCGATGTCGCGGTGAAAGCGCCGATCACGCCGGCGCGCGTCGCGCCGTTCCGCGCGCTCGGCAACCGCTGCGGCGCGATCGTCGCGGACATCATGGATGCCGAACTCGCGTACAACAAGAAGCGGCGCGGCGTCGAAGACGCGCCGATGTACGACCCGACCGCGGTCGGCTATCTCGTCGATCCGACGCTGTTCGGCGGCCGCAAGGTGAACGTGATGGTCGAGACGACCGGGCAGTGGACGCTTGGCGAAACCATCGTCGACTGGAACGGACGCAGCGGCCGTACGGCGAACGCGACGTGGATCAACGAGGTCGATGCGGACCGCTTCTACGCAGTGCTCGTCGAGCGCATCGCGAAGCTGCCCTGAAGGCGGGCAGTCACGCGGCGAACCATGAACGGTGAACGTGGAAGCAATCAGATGTGCTTCGCAATCCACTCGCGGCACGCGCGCACGTGCGGGCCGCGATCGTCGCCGGCGAGCGAGATCAACGAGATCGCGCGCGTGACGCGCGGCTTGTCGACGCGCAGCGCGACGAGTTCGGGATCGTGCAGATGCATCGTGTAGAGGCTCGGCAGCACGGCGGTCGCGAGGCCGTTGCGTGCGAGCGCGTAGAGCGGCTCGGTGTATTCCATCCGGTACGTGACGTTCAGGCGCAGCTTCTCGGCGCCACCGGTGCGATGCAGCGATTCGCTGACGCTGCCGCGCACGAACACCGCGAGCTCGCGATCGACGAGCTTGGCCCACGTGACGCTCTTCGCACGGGCAAGCGGATCGTCATGCCGCACGACGATCACGATCTCGTCCTCGAAGAGCTGCTGGTAGCGCAGCGTGCCGTCGTCGCTGTCCGGTTCGCGCACGCCGATGCCGAGATCCGCGACGCTGTCGCGCACGGCTTCGACGAGCGCGCTGTTCGGCAGGTCGGTGAGCGTGAAACGCAGCGTCGGATGCGCGTCGCGCAGTGCGTTGAGCGCGGGCAGCAGGCGGCCCGCGACCGACGGGATGAACGCGATGCGCACGGTCTGGATGCGTTCGCCGATGAGCCGCGTCATGTCGTCGAAGGTGCCGCGCGCCTGGTTGAGCAGGCGTTCGGCGAGCGGCAGCACGGCTTCGCCGGCAGAGGTGAGGGTGAGCCGGTGCGCGGAACGCGCGAACAGGCGCCCGCCGAGGAGGAACTCGATCTGTCGGATCGACGCGGTGAGCGCGGGCTGCGTGAGCGACAGCGCCTGCGCGGCCTGCGTGAAGCTGCGTGCGTGAGCGAGCACGACGAAGTGCTGGACCTGCCGCAGCGTGAGCGCGGGCAGCAGCGACGAGCGGTCGGACGACATCGGGCAATAACGGTCGGGATGCGGTACGCGGCAGTATAAGACCGCACTGCGTGAATCGACACAGGACAATATTCGGAATCACAGGAGAACCACCATGTCAGCGACTGACACGATGCCGGCGCGAGCGCCGGCCAACTGGCTCGAACGCCGCTTCGCGCTCGCCGCGCGCGGCACGAGCGTGCGCACCGAGACGATCGCGGGCGTCACGTCGTTTCTCGCGGCCGCGTACCTGCTCGTCGTGATCCCGTCGCTGCTCGCGACGGGCGGCATGGAGCGCGGCGCGGCGACGACCGCGACGATCATCGTGTTCGTGCTGTTCACCACGCTGATGGGGCTCTACGCGAACCTGCCGTTCCTCGTCGGCCCCGGCATCGGCGGCTCGGTCATCATCGGCGTGACGCTCGCGACGACCGAGCACGTCGGCTGGCAGACGGGCCTCGGCATCGCCTGCGTATCGGGCGTGCTGTTCTTCCTGCTGACGATCCTCGGCGCGCGCGGCGTGGTGGTGCGGCTGATACCGGTGCAGATCAAGCTCGGGCTCGGCGCGTCGATCGGGCTGTTCGTCACGATGCTCGGGCTGCGCAACGCGGGGATGGTCGTCGCGAACGCGAAGACCAACGCGTTCGCGCTCGGCGATTTCTCGCGGCCGGGCGCGCTCGTCGCGCTGATCGGCCTCGCGGTCGCGATCGTGCTGCAGGCGCGCAAGGTGCCCGGCGCGATCCTGATCGCGATCCTCGTCGCGGCTGCGGCCGGCGTGCCGCTCGGCGTCACGCATTTGCCCGCGTCGTTCGTGTCGCTGCCGCACAGCATCGCGCCGATTGCGTTCAAGCTCGACATCGGCAGCGCGTTGAGCCTCGCAGCCGCGCCGTACCTGTTCGCGTTCTTCGCGGCGGAATTCTTCTCGACGCTCGGCACGGCGCTCGCGGTCGGCGCGAAGGCGAACCTGCTCGACGAACAGGGCAACCTGCCGAACATCAACCGGCCGTTCCTCGTCGATTCGCTCGCGGCGACGCTTGGGCCCGTGTTCGGCATTCCCGCGCTGACCGCGCTGATCGAATCGGCGGCAGGCGTCGAGGCCGGCGGCCGCAGCGGGCTGTCGTCGCTGGCGGCGGCCGTGCTGTTCGCCGCGATGCTGCTGTTCGTGCCGGTCGCGCTCGCGATCCCGAAAGAGGCGACGGCGCCGGCGCTGATCCTGATCGGGCTGTCGATGTTCGCGACGATCCGCCATACGCATTTCGACGACTTCACCGATGCGCTGCCCGTGATGTCGATGGTGCTGCTCACGCTGATGTCGAACAGCTTCGGCACCGGCATCGCGGGCGGGCTGCTGTGCTACGTGCTCGTCAAGCTGCTGGCCGGCCGCTGGCGCGACGTGTCGTGGGGGCTCGTCGTGCTCGCGCTTCCGCTCGGCTACTACTTCTGGACCGTCGTGAAGGCGCACTGAGAGACGGCTTTCGCGACGCATCGGCACTACCAAAAAAAGAGACTGCAATGAAGGGAACACCAGGTAACGTCCCGGCCGCGCGCACGGGCATCGAGATCACGCCGGCCCATCGGGCCTTCTTCCACGCGCTGCCGAAGGTCGAGCTGCATTGCCACCTGCTTGGCGCGGTGCGGCACGACACGTTCGTCGCACTCGCGGAGCGCAGCGGCGCGCCGATCGAGCGTGCGGAGATCGACGCGTTCTATGCGCGCGGCGAGAAGTCGGTCGGCGTGCTGCACGTGCTGCGCGCGCTCGACCAGTATCTGCTCACGCAGCCCGACGACCTGCGGCGGATCGCATACGAGTATCTGGAGGATGCGGCCGCGCACAACGTCCTGCATGCGGAATTCTTCTGGAATCCGACAGGTACGGTGCGTGTGTCGGGTATCGCGTATGCGGATGCACAGGCCGCGATCGTGACGGGTATTCGCGACGCCGCACGCGACTTCGGGATCGGCGCGCGCCTGATCCCGAGCATCGACCGCGAGCAGGATCCCGACGAAGCGGTGGCGATCGTCGAATGGATGAAGGCGACTCGCGCGGACGAAGTCGCGGGAATCGGGATCGACTATCGCGAGAACGACCGGCCGCCGGAGCTGTTCTGGAAGGCTTACCGCAATGCACGCGCGGCGGGCTTTCGCACGACCGCGCATGCGGGCGAGTTCGGGATGCCGTGGCGCAACGTCGAGACGGCCGTCGATCTGTTGCAGGTCGATCGCGTCGATCACGGCTATACGATCGTCGACAACCCGGAGCTGTGCGCCCGCTATGCGGAGCGCGGGATCGTCTTCACCGTCGTGCCGACGAATTCGTACTACCTGCGCACGCTGCCGCCGGAGCAATGGGCGGAACGGCACCCGATGCGCAAGATGCCGGGCCTCGGGCTGAAGATCCATCCGAACACCGATGATCCGACGCTGCACAAGGTCAATCCGTCGGAGGCGTGGGAGCTGATGTTCAGCCATTTCGGCTTCACCGTGGCCGAGCTGAAGCAGTTCATGCTGAACGGGATCGATGGCGCGTGGGTGGACGACACGACGAAGGCTGCGTGGCATGCGGCGTGGGCGCCGGAGTTCGACATGCTGGCAGGTACGCTCGCGGGGGGCTGAGCGCGGCTGCGTTTTACGCTGGCCGGTGCTTCAACCGGCCGGCGACTCGTTGTGACGGAACAGCTGTGAGACGCCCGGCAGGCCGCCAGCGTCGAGCAATTCCGCGTAGCGGTACAGCAGGTTCGCGATCGCGACTGCGCCGTGGGTCATTCGGGCTCAGCCGTCGTTGAACGATGACGACGATGGTGCGCGGCGGCTCCGCTTCGTCCGGGTGGCCTGAGCCGGCACACGCCACTCCACACCTTTTCATTTCCCTGCACATCGCCGTTATGTGCCCGCGCCGGCTGGCACACGTCGCCCGCGTTCGCTATATTGGCGTCCGGTAGCGATGGGTCGTGTCGCAGCCGCCGTGCGCTGTCGCGCCGGATATTCCCAAAACAATTCGAAGAGAGAGGCTTCAGCCGTGCGTACCCCCTTGTTCTGTCTGCTGTTGCTCGCGTCGCTGTCCGCGCGGGCCGGCACTGCCTGTGATGCGTTGCTCGGCGATTACGCGCCGGCGGCCGGCAAACCCGCGACGCTGCGCGTCGAGAAAGTGGGCGGCGAGATCGTGCTGCGTGTGCGCGACGCCGGCCAGTGGAGTGTCGAAACGGCGCCAACGCACGAGGCCGAGCTGGAAACCGACGGTCCCGACAAGGCGCCGCCGGGCACCTGCGTGCTCGACGTGCCGGGCGGCGAACTGATCAAGCTGCCGATCGGCGCGCCGTATCAGGTCACATCGATTGCCGGCAAGAACTTCGAGACGAAGCATTCGACGACTGGCGTCGTGATGCTGGCGATGCAGGGTTTTCAGGTCAACGGCATGGAACTGTATCCGGTCGCGCGCAGCGGCGATTCGCCGCCGGAGCCCGTGAAGGCGGTGGCGGGGCGGGAGATTGCCGGCGCGGGCCCGTGCCCGGGCCACCGTCCGCCCGACATGAGCCAGGCCGACTTCGATGCGCTGCCGGAACCCGCGCGCACGTATTTCGCCGAACTCGATCCGGTGCGGCAGCGCGCGTTCGTGTGCGGCCAGGCGCTCGACGAGATCGTTGGCGACGGCCTGACGTCGAACGACGACAAGGAAATCGATACGATGTGGCGCCGGCTCGGCATGCTGTTGCGCGCGCATCAGGTGCCGCGTGACGAACTCGGCCGCGACGATCGCTGGCGCGTGGCCGGCCAGTTGCTGCGGCAGAACCGGCCCGACGCCGGCGCGCAGGCGTCGCCCGATCGCGCGCGCCGGCAGGCACTCGTGCTCGACGCGCTGGTGCCGAACCTGCCGCCGCCCGACACGCTGCGCGATGGCCGCGAAGAGCAGGCGAGCGACCTCGTCGCCGAAATCGTGAAACTGCCGGAACCGGATGCGCTCGCCGTGCTCGGCAAGTTGCAGGCGCGCAGCGTGCTGCGCTGGCAACTCCATGACAACAACCCGTACCGGCTCGCCGACGTCGCATTGCCGGACGCATTGAATCCGCCCGTGGCGGCTTCGGTCTTCGTACTGCTCGCGAAGGAGGCGAACCCGGACGTGCTGCATGACGATGCGCTGCTCGACGGTGAGGTGACGGCGCGCCGTGTCGACGGCGTGCAGCGCCTGCTCGACGCCGGCGTGAAGCCGTCCGCGAAAGTGCTGGCGGACGCCGCCGACACGCCGGAAATCCTGCGGCTGCTGAAGGCATCCACCGCACGCTGACGGCGGGCGAACCGACGCAATACGACGACAACAAGAACGAGGGCGACCCTTCCGATGGGCAATCGATCATGGCTGTATCTCCAGGCCGGTGACGGCGACGACGCGCGAACGATCGCGCTCGCGGAATCCAACAATCACTTTCCGCTGCTGTGGCGCGTGCTGCTCGCCGACGGCGGCGCGGGCGAGGCGATCACCGATCAGCGCGTGTTCGGCGATGCCGGCACGCCGAATCTCACCAGCGACGCGCGCGCCGCGCTTGCGCGACTCAGCCGACTCGCGTCGTTCGTCGTCGCGTATCCGCTGCCGGGCGACGATCCGGCGCTCGCGCGCCAGTTCGATGCGGTCGTGCGTCATCTCGGCGAATCGATCGACGCGCTCGGCGACGCGCACGGCGCACCCCGGTTTTCCGCGAATCTCGACGAGTTGTCGTGGCTCGACGGCGGCGATCCGAACGACTACATCGACCAGGAACGCGATACCTGCACGCGGCTGTGGTGGCAGGTGGCGAACTGCATGGATTTCCGCGACGTGCGCGGCGTGCGCGATGTGCTCGAGATCGAGTCGCCGCCCGACTGGCGCGACTGGGCGTGGGGTTTCGGGTTCGGCGGCATGTTGCATCACTATTTCGTTCGTCAGGAGCCGCCGCGCGGCGTGACGTTTGCCGAGCTGTTCGACGCCGGCGAAGTGCACGGCGACCGGCTCGGCTACGGCATGTTCAGCTTTCGCGCAAGCAACGGGCTGTGGGGTGTGCGACGTGAAACCAACGATGCGTGGCACGTGATCGTGCCGCCCGAATGGACGAACCTGTGGGCGAGCGGCGCGCGTGACGACCGGCTGCTGTGGGCCGAGCGCGACGGGAAGGTCGGCCTGCTGTTCGCCGATGGCGATGTCGACCGCGATGGCGACGAGATGCGGGTCGTGTGCGAGCCGTCATTCGACGCCGTGTGGGATTTCAGCGGCGACGTCGCCTGCGTACGCGTCGGTGAGCGGTTCGGACTCGTGCGCACGGACGGCACGTGGGTGCTCGAACCGTCGCTCGACGATTTCGGCGATTTCACGGGCGGGGTCGCATCCGCGAGCCTGGACGGCCGTTGGGGCTTCGTCGACACGCGCGGCGCATGGGCGATTCCGCCGCGTTTCGACGATGCGCATGAATTCGAGAACGGCACCGTCGCGGCGGTATCCGAAGGCGAACGGTGGGGGCTGATCGGGCGCGACGGGCAATGGCGCGCGCAGCCCGAGTGGGACGCGCTCGAATGGTCGTCCGAATGCGGCGCCTTCGTCGCACGGCGCAACGGTCACGTCGGCCTCGTCGATGCGAAAGGCCGCGTCGTCGTCGAGTCGCACTATGCGGAAGTCGCCCGGCTGACCGACGACGAACGGACGGACATGCTGACCGAGCTCGGCGCGATCCGCCACATCGTGCGGCGTGACGACGGGCGTTGCGCGATCGTGGACGGGCAGGGCCGCGTGCTGACGCCGTTCGACTTCGTCAACATGGCGGCGCTGCCATGGTTGCCCGATGACGAAGCCGTGCCGGGCGAGCTGTTCACGCGTTACGCGATCGGTGTCCTGCCGGGCGAGCCGGTGCAGCTCGCGATCTGCGATCTCGAGACGGGCGCGACGCTCGTGCAGGGGCGCTACGACGACGTGGCCGGCCTGTTCTGGGGCGCCGATCACGGCTGGCTGGCCTGTGTGGAGGATGAGGGCGGCGGCGGCGACGTGCGGGCGACGGTGCTTCGTGCGGACGGCACCGTGCTGCATCCGGCGCGTTACACGCGGATCGGTGACGATGCACTGTTCGAAGACGATCGCGATGCCGCCGACGGACACGCGATGCTGATGCCGTGGTTCGTCCGCCGTGTCGCGGTCGCGCAGCACTGGAGCCTGGACGAACCGGTCGCCGCATTGCGCGACGACGGCGTGCCCGTTTGGCTGTACGCGGACGGGCAAGCGACGACGACGCTTCGATAGGCCGCGCCGTCGTCGTGGATGCCGGCGTGGCGCGCCGGCACCCCGATCAGCGGAAGAACTTCAGCCAGTCGAACAGGCCCGGATGCGGCGTGCGCCGCCGCGGCACCGGCGCGCTGCGCGGCCGGAAGTCCGGCGAGAACTGCACGTGCGGATCGATCGCCTTCGCGCGCAGCGCCGCATCGTAGAACGTGCCGACGATCGGCAGCGCGCTGTGCGCGCCCGCACCCCAGTAGTCGCTGCGCAGCGTCACGCTGCCGTCGTCGAAGCCGACCCACGCACCGGCCACCAGCTGCGGATGCATCAGGATGAACCAGCCGTCCGCGTTGTCCTGCGTCGTGCCCGTCTTGCCGGCGACGTCGACGCGAATGCCATACCGTGAACGAATGTCGGCGCCGGTGCCGCGATCGACGACATCGCGCATCACGTCGACCAGCGTCTGCGCGGCGGGCTCGGGCAATGCACGTTCGGGCGGCGCGCTGCCGAAGACGGCGAGCACCTTGCCGTCGCGATCCTCGATGCGCGTGATCATCTGCGGCGCGACGTACACGCCGCGGTTCGCGATCGTGCCGTACGCGGACACCATCTCCTTCAGCGTGACGGGGCTCGTGCCGAGCGCCAGCGACGGCACCGCGTCGAGCGGGCTCTCGCGCACGCCCATCGCGCGGGCGAGCTGCGCGACCTTCGCGGCGCCTTCGTGCTGCATCACCTGCGCAGTGATGCGGTTGCGCGACAGCGCGAGCGCATCGCGCAGCGTCATCGGCTCATCGGTCGGCGGCTCGGCATCGGTCGGGCGCCAGACCGCGCGCCCGTCGATCGGGATCGCCACGGGGCGGTCGACGAACGTATCGCCCGGCCGCATGCCGTCCGCGAACGCGGCGCCATAGACGAACGGCTTGAACGTCGAGCCGGGCTGGCGCCGCGCCTGCGACACGTGATCGAACGGCTCGCTGCCGAAATCGGGGCTGCCGACCCACGCACGGATCGCGCCGTTGCGCGGATCGATCGCGACGAAGCCGGCCTGCACCTGCGTCTTGCGCTCGCACAGCGCGCGCATGAAATCCCGATTGGCGCCGAGCCGCTTCAGCGCCGCGACGTCGGTCAGCCCCGTGTCGCGCGCCTGCCGATAGTCGGGCGTCTGGCGGATGAAGCCGCGGAACAGGTCGTTGCGCAGCCCGCAGCCGGACGGGCCGCGCCATGCGCTGTCGGCGATCGCCTGCAGCCGTTCGGTCTGCCGCGTCAGCGCCTGCGTCGCCATGTCCTGCAGCCGCGCGTCGAGCGTCGTGCGCACGACGAGGCCGTCCGAGTAGAGGTCGTAGTTGTTGCGATCGGCCCACGCGATCAGCCATTTGCGCAACTGCACCGCGAAGTGCGGGGCAAGGCCGGGCTGCCCCGACTGCGGCTCGAAGTCGACGCGCAGCGGCTGGCGCTGCAGTTTCGCGAGCTGCGGCGGCGTCAGCATGTGCATCTGCGCCATCCGGTCGAGCACGATGTTGCGCCGCTGTACCGCGCGCTCCGGGTTCAGCACCGGGTTGTAGTAGCTGTTGCCCTTCAGCATCCCGACGAGCGTCGCGCTTTCGACGATGTCGAGCTGGTCGGCCGATTTGCCGAAGTAGGTGCGCGTGGCCATTTCGACGCCGTACGCGTTGTACAGGAACGGCACGGTGTTCAGGTAGGTCTCGAGAATCTCGTCCTTGCTGTACACCGACTCGATCTTGAACGCGGTGATCAGCTCCTTCATCTTGCGCGTGAGCGTCGGCGCGCGGCCGACTTCATCCGGATACAGGTTGCGCGCGAGCTGCTGCGTGATCGTCGAGCCGCCCTGGCGGTCGCCCGAGAAAGTATGCAGCCCGGCCGCGATCGTGCGGCGCAGGTCGATGCCGTGATGCGCGTAGAAACGGTGGTCCTCGGTCGCGATCAGCGCGTCGACCATGTGCGGCGAGATCTGCTTGAGCGGCACCCATTCGCGGTTGACGGGCCGGAACTCGGCGATCAGCTGGCCGTCGGCGGAGAGCACGCGTGCGGGACGGTCGATGCGCGCCTTGCGGATGTCGCCGATGCTCGGCGTGAACGGGACGAACGCGAGCAGCACCAGCAGGCCCAGCGCCGGGATCGCGGCGAGCGTCAGCGCGACGCCGCGGCGCGTCGGATGGCGCAGGCGATGCAGCGCGCCGGCGCCCAGCGCGCGGATGCGCGCGCCGCAGGCGGCGGCGAACGGTGCGACGCGGGCGCGGCAACGGCGCCACGCGTCTCGGAGAAGCGGCACGAAGCGATTCAAGGCGGCAGGAGCGCGGATGGAAGAGGCGCGATCCTAGCAAACGGCACACGGGCGACGCCCGCCAAAACGGCCGTTTGCTTGCAGGATTTACAGACGATTACGTTTGTTGCCCGCCGACAACCATTTACGGCGCGGCGCGGCGCGATTCTCCCGACGAATCGTGGCCGACCCGCCAGCGCTCGACGTCGTCTGTCAGCGCGGCACGGCGTCGTCGGCGGCCATCGCGACCACATCCGCGAGCCGCTGCGCGGCCGCCTCCATCTGCGCGCGGCCGAAGCCGCCGAAGCCCAGCACGAGCCCCGGGCGGGCCGTACCGGGCGCGAACATCGGCGACACGGCACGCACCGCGACGCCGGCTTGCGCGGCGCGCTCGACCACGTCGAGATCGTCGATCCCTTCCGCGAGCCACAGCACGACGTGCATGCCCTGATCGCCCGGCTGCACCCATGCGCGTTCGCGCGGCAGCCGCGCACCGAGCGTGTCGAGCAGCAGCGTGCGCTGTTCCGCATACACGCCGCGCACGCGGCGGATGTGGCGGTCGAGGTGGCCTTCCGCGATGAACGCGGCCAGCACGTGCTGGTCGGCGGTCGGCACATGACGATCCATCAGCACGCGGGCGCCGCAGAACGCCGGCACGAGATCGTCGGGCGCGATCACGTAGCCGAGCCGCAGCGACGGAAACAGGATCTTGCTGAACGTGCCGAGGTAGATCACGCGGTCGGGGTCGAGCCCCTGCAGCGACGGGAACGGATGGCCTTCGTAGCGCAGCTCGCTGTCGTAATCGTCCTCGACCACCCACGCGTGCTGCCCACGCGCCCATGCGAGCAGCGCATTGCGCCGCGCCATGCTGAGCGGCATGCCGAGCGGATACTGGTGCGACGGCGTGACGAACGCGACCCGCGCATGCGGCGCGAGACGGATGCCGGCGTCGACGTCGATACCGTCGGCGTCGACCGGCACCCGCACCATCGCGTCGCGCCGCCCGGTGCTGTCGAGCAACGCGGTGATGCCGCGATAGGCCGGATTCTCGACCCATGCCCGATCGCCTGCGCCGAGCAGCAGCTGGCTCGCGAGATGCAGCCCCTGCTGCGTGCCGCTCGTGATCACGACCTGATCGGCATGGCAGCGCACCGAGCGCGAGCGGCGCACGTAGTCGGCGATCGCCTCGCGCAGCGGCAGCGCGCCTTGCGGATCGGCATAGCCGGACGGCGCGCCGGCGCCGCGCGCGCGCAGGCGGTTGCCGAGCCGGCGCCAGATGTCGTCGGGCGCGGTGAGGCCGATCGGCACCGAGATCGCGAACGGCATGGCCGGCAGCGGACGGAATTCGCCGGCGATCCGCGCGAAGGCGGCGGCCGGCTCGGGGAGGCCGGTGCGTGCCGGCGGGCGGTGTCGGGCGGGCGGTTCGGGCGCGTTGACGGGCGGCGGCTCGGCGAGCGCGAGCGCGTTCGCGACCCGCGTGCCCGCGCCGCCGCGGGATTCGAGGAAGCCTTCGGCGATGAGCTGCGCGTACGCATCGACGACGGTGCCGCGCGCCACCTGCAGCGACGCGGCGAGCAGCCGGGTGGACGGCAGCGCGTCGCCCGGATGGACGTCGCCGCGCCGCACGGCTTCGCGCAGCGCCTGCGCGAGCTGGCGGCTCAGGTCGCCGGCTGCACGATCGAGTGCGCCGAGTGACGGGATGTCGACGTTCCGGGCCGTTCTTGCCATGATTCTGGTCTGCTGAAATTGTTTCAAACCGGCTCTACAGCATAAACCAGTTTGGCGCGACAATCGGCGCATGACGGGCCAGCGCCCGATCCATTCCAACCCCCGCATGACCGTGGAGCCGCCATGTACGTCCCCGCCGAATTCAACGAACCCAACCCCGACGCGCTGCGCGATCTGATCGTGCAGCATCCGTTCGGCAGCCTGATCACGCATGGCAAGAGCGGGCTCGACGCGAATCACATCCCGTTCGAGCTTCTGCCCGGCGATGGCGGGCTCGGCGAACTGCACGCGCACGTCTCGCGCGCGAATCCGGTCTGGCAGGACGTCGCGAACGGTGACGAGGTGCTCGTGATCTTCCGTGCGGGCGACGCGTATATCTCGCCGACCTGGTATCCGAGCAAGCATGTCGCGCACCGGCAGGTGCCGACGTGGAACTACGTGGTCGTGCATGCGCACGGCCGCATCACGGTGCGCGACGACGCGAAGTTCGTGCGCGGCGTGGTCGCCCGGCTGACGCGCACGCACGAGGCGTCGCAGCCGGTGCCGTGGAAGATGGGCGACGCGCCGGCGGATTATCTCGACGCGATGCTGCAGTCGATCGTCGGGCTGCAGATCGAGATCACGCGGCTCGTCGGCAAGCGCAAGCTCGGGCAGAACAAGGACGAGGCCGATATCCGCGGCGCCGGCGACGCGCTGGTCGCGAACGGCAACCTCGCGATCGGCGAAGCGATGACCGCGGCGGCCGACGCGAAGCGCGGGTGAGCGCCTGCGACGGGCAGGCATGCGCGGGCAAGCGCCACGCCCGCGCACTGGTGCGTCACTGCGTGCGCGTCGCGCCCTTCGCGCCTTCACCGGCCTGCGCGAGCGCGCCGCGGATCGCGGCCTCGGTCTTGTCGTACTCGCCTTCGCCGTAGCGCGTATAGACGACCTTCCCGTTCGCGTCGATCAGGTACAGCGCGGGCCAGTACTGGTTGCCGTACGCGCGCCACGTGTCGTAGCGGTTGTCCTGCGCGACCGGATACTGGATGCCGAAGCGCTTGATCGCATCGGCGACGTTGCCCGCGTCGCGCTCGAACGGATACTCGGGCGTATGCACGCCGACCACGACGAGCCCCTGGTCGCGATACTTCCGGTCCCACGCCTTCACGTACGGAATCGTATGAATGCAGTTGATGCACGAGTACGTCCAGAAGTCGACGAGCACGACCTTGCCGCGCAACTGGCCGAGCGTCAGCGGCGCGCTGTTGTGCCAGCGGTCGATGCCGGTGAAATCGGGTGCGGACATGCCGGCCTGCGAAGTCGGCATGCCCGCGTCGTCGCGGGTGCCCGCGAAGGCGGCGAGCCCGGCCGTGGCGGCGAGGGCGAAGACGAGGGCGGCGATCTTGAGTCGGGGCAGCATGGCGTTCTCCTGAGCGGGAGGCCGCCGCGCGGTGGCGGCGGCCGGACGGGTTTCGACAGGCCCCATTAAGCGGCGCCGACGTATCTGCGATGTGTCCGGCGAGCCACGCGTATGCAATGTTGTGTGTCGTCACGGCGGCGCGATACATTGGGATACAAACGCGTGCCCGCCGTGCGGTATAAAAGCGGACATCACCTGCCCGAATACCTCGACACCGACAACGACTCATGGACAAGATCGACCACGTGCTGATCGTCGACGACGACCGCGCGATCCGCGAACTGATTGCGGATTACCTGGAGAAGAACGGCATGCGCGTTTCGCTGGCCGCGAACGGCCGCGAGATGCGCAACGTGCTGGACGACGGCGCGCCGGACCTGATCGTGCTCGACCTGATGATGCCGGGCGAGGACGGCCTCACGCTGTGCCGCGACCTGCGCGCCGGCAAGTTCCGTACGGTGCCCGTGCTGATGCTGACTGCGCGCGGCGAGGAAACCGACCGCATCATCGGCCTCGAGATGGGCGCCGACGATTACCTGGCCAAGCCGTTCGCGGTGCGCGAACTGCTCGCGCGGATCCGCTCGGTGCTGCGCCGCGCGCGCATGCTGCCGCCCGGCATGCAGGTGACGGAAACCGCGGAGATGCTTGCGTTCGGCGAATGGCGGCTCGACACGACCGGGCGCCACCTGCTCGATGCGGAAGGCACGCTGGTCGCGCTGAGCGGCGCCGAATACCGGCTGCTGCGCGTGTTCCTCGACAACCCGCAGCGCGTGCTGACGCGCGACCAGTTGCTCAATCTCACGCAGGGTCGGCAGTCCGATCCGTTCGACCGGTCGATCGACCTGCTCGTGAGCCGGCTGCGCCAGCGCCTGCGCGACGGCGCGCGCGAACCGCGCTACATCAAGACGCTGCGCAACGAGGGCTATGTGTTCTCGTCGGCCGTGACCGCCGTCGACGGTACGCCATGAGCGCGCGCATGCCGTGGCACTGGCCGCGCTCGCTGTTCGCGCGGCTCGCGCTGATCCTGTGCGTGGGCCTCGCGCTCGCGCAGACGCTGTCGTTCTGGCTCACCGTGACCGAGCGCGACCAGGCGACCACCAACCTGATGATGGGTTACATCGAGCGCGAGGTCGCGAGCTCGGTCGCGCTGCTCGACCATCTGCCGCCGGCCGAGCGGGCCGCGTGGCTGCCGCGTCTCGCGCGGCGCAGCTACGCGTTCATCCTCGGGCCCGGCGAGACCGGCACGCCGCCGGAAGCGCGGCTGTCGGCGCGCGTCGAGCGGTCGATTTCCGACGGCATCGGCGGCGACTACCCGCTGACCGCGAACGCGATTCCCGGTGACCGCGAACATCTGCAGGTGCATCTGCGCCTGACCGACGGGTCGCCGCTGACGATCGACATCCACCCGATGTCGACGGTGCCGCTGTCGGGCTGGCTGCCGGTCGTGCTCGTGGTGCAGCTCGCGGTGCTGGCCGCGTGCTGCTGGCTCGCGGTGCGGCTCGCGACGCGGCCGCTCAAGCAGCTCGCGCAGGCCGCCGACGCGCTCGGCCCCGACCTGAAGGGCGAGCGGCTGAACGAAAGCGGGCCGTCGGAAGTCGCGCGCGCCGCGCGGGCGTTCAACGCGATGCAGGATCGCATCGCGCAGTACATGGCCGAGCGCATGCAGATCCTCGCGTCGATCTCGCACGACCTGCAGACGCCGATCACGCGGATGCGCTTGCGCGCCGACATGATGGACGACGACGCGCAGGGCGCGAAGCTGCGCCAGGACCTGCTCGAGATGGAGCATCTGGTGAAGGAGGGCGTCGCGTACGCGCGGACGCTGCACGGCAACGAGGAAGCCGCGCGCCGCATCGATCTCGATGCGCTGCTCGACAGCATCGTGTGCGACTACACGGATGCGGGGCAGGACGTCGCGCTGCACAGCCGCGCGCCGCTCGCGCTCGTCACGCGGCCGAAGGCACTGCGCCGCATCGTCGGCAATCTCGTCGACAACGCGCTGAAGTTCGCGGGCGCGGCCGAGATCGACGTGCACGCCGCGCCGGACGGCGGCGCGGTGATCGCGGTGCTCGACCGCGGGCCCGGCATTCCGGACGATCAGCTCGACGCGGTGTTCGAGCCGTTCCGGCGCGTGGAGACGTCGCGCAACCGCGAGACGGGCGGCACGGGGCTGGGCCTCGCGATCGCGCGGCAGCTCGCGCTGGCGATGGGCGGCACGCTCACGCTGAACAACCGGGCGGACGGTGGCGGGCTGGAGGCGCGGCTGACGCTGAGGAATGCGGGGTGACAGCGTGCGGCGTGTGAGCGCCGCGGCTTCAGGTTTGTGCTGAAGCCGAAGCTGACGCCGTCGCCGACGCGCGCGACGTCACCCGCGCTGCAGATGCGCATCGACGAGCGACGCGAGCGTCGCTGCATGAACGGCCGCGAGATCGTGCCGGCCGCCCGGCACGACATGCAGCTGCGCGTCGGGCAACCGCTCGAGCAGGCGCCGGCCGGCCGCGACGGGGCTGATCGGATCTTCGTCGCCCCACAGCAGCAGCGTCGGCTGCACGATGCGGCCGATATCCCGCGACAGGTCGGCACGGAACGTCAGGAACCAGTCGGGAAGCTGCGGGTTGGCTTCCGTGAAACCGGCGCGCCAGTCCTGCGCGCCGAGCCCGGCCATGTCGAGGCCGCCGGACGTGACCGTCAGCACGAGGTGCGTGATCAGTTCGGGCTTGTCGAGCGCCGCGCGCATCGCGATCACGCCGCCCATCGATTGCGCGATCACGGCGGTCGGCCGGTCGATCGTTTCCAGCACATGGCGCACGAGGCTGTCGAAATCGTCGACGGCCGGATCGCGAGGCGTGTCGCCGAAGCCCGGATAGCCGACGATCCGGCGCTCGGCCGGATGTGTCAGCAGGCTGGCGAGCGGTTGCCAGAAGGCGGTGCTGCCCGATGCGCCGGGCAGGAAGAGCAGTTGCGACGGAATGGGCACGGCGGTGCGGTTTTCCGATGAGTGAAGTGAAGCGGAAGGGGGCGCGAGGTGAGCCGGGCGGATCAGCACCGGCCGGTGCGCAGCGCGACGGTCCAGTCGTCGCGCCCGCGCGTTGCCGCGGTGGCGGCCGCCGTGTGCCAGTCGTATTCGACCGCATGGAATTCGACGTTCCAGCCGGCGGCCGTGCGCGTCACCATCGCGTAGCGCGCGTGCGGCGAGCCCGTCTCGATGCGGTGCGGATGCGGCAGGTCGTCCGTATAGGCCTGCAGCCCGACGCTGCCCGGATTGACGACCAGCCGGCCGTCGTCGAGCTTGGCCGTCCGCGGGAGGTGCGTGTGGCCGCACAGGATCAGCGATGCCGGTGCGTCGCCCGCGCGCTGCGCGATTTCATCGGGCGTGGCCGCACGGCAGCCGTCGGGCGTGACCGTTTCGAGGAAATAAACGAGGTCGCTGTCGGGCGTGCCGTGCACCATCAGCACGTCGTCGCCGAGCGTCATGCGTTCGGGCAGCGCGGCGATCCAGTCGAGATGATCGGCGCGCAGCGTCTCGTGCGCCCAGCGATCCGACAGCCGCATCGACTCGCGATCGCCGGTGAGCAGTTGCCGTTCGTGATTGCCCTTGATGGTCGGCAGGTCGAGCGCGATCAGGCGGTCGGCTGTTTCGGGCGGATGGAGCGCGCCCGACAGGATGTCGCCGAGATTGACGATCACGTCGGCGCCGCGGCGGCGGACGTCGTCGAGCACCGCGTCGAGGGCGGCGAGGTTGCCGTGGATGTCGGACAGCGCGGCGATTTTCATGGGGGATGGTCGAGGAAGGGAACGGCGATTGTCGCCAATTCGGCGCAGGCCGTCCAATGGCGTGCGCATGCGACGCGGTGAGCGGTTTGACGTGAAACCGCGGGTGGTGTGTCAGTCGGTCGCGAGGCGCGCGTACATCGCGAAATCGCCCGGCGTGCCGCGCACCAGCTTGTACGCGCGCAACAGCCCTTCGTAGCGGTAGCCGCATTTCTGCAGCACGCGCGCGGAGCCTGCGTTGCTGGTCAGCACGACGGCCTGCATGCGCATGAAGCCCTCGACGAATGCCCACTCGGTGACGGCCGTGCACAGCGCGCTCGCGATCCCGCGCCCCCAGTGCGACGGCGCGAGATCGTACGCGATTTCCGCCGAGCGGTTCACGGTCGATACGGTATGCAGGCCGATCGTCCCGGCGAGCGCGCCCGATGCGTCGTCGATCACGGCGAGACGCCGGATCGAATCGGGGTCCGTCGATTCGATGGCGTCGAACAGCGGCAGCAGATCGTCGGGCGAGCGCAGGTTCCAGCTCGTGTGGCGGTAGACGTCGGGGTTCGTCAGGTACGCGTACCACGCGTCGAGGTCGGCGCGTTCGATCTGGCGGAGCGACAGGCCGGGAAAGCCGGCGCGGGGCGGCGCAGCGATTTTCATCGGAATCCGCGCCTATGCCGCATGACGCCGGTACAGCGCCAGCGACCCGGCGAGCGCGAGCAGCATCGCACCGCAGGTGCGTTCGAGCCACAGCGCCCCCGCGCGCTTCAGCAGGCGCACCGCGCGTGCGCCGAGCAGCGCGTAGCCGAACATCACGACCCCGTCGAGCAGCGCGAACGTGATCGCGAGCGCGACGTATTGCGGCGCGAGCGGCGCGGACGGATCGAGGAACTGCGGCAAAAAGGCGGAGAAGAACAGATAGCCCTTCGGGTTCGTCACCGCCGTGAGGAAACTCTTCGCGAAGATCGACGCGTTGTGCCCGGATGTGTCGCCGGCGTGCGCGGCGGCGACGTCGAGCGAGCCCTTCGACATCAGCAGCCGGATGCCGACGTACGCGAGGTACGCGGCGCCGAGCCACTTCACCACCGAGAACCAGAACGCCGACGCCATCAGCAGCGCGCCGAGGCCGAGCGCGACCGCGACGATCAGCACGAAGTCGGACAGCATCGCGCCCGCGAAGCCGTAGGCCGCCCGGCGCACGCCGTAACGCGAGCCGTTGGTCAGCGCGAGCAGCACGGTCGGGCCGGGTGTCGCGATACCGACGAACGCGACGGCGGCGAAGATCAGCAGGGTCGTTTCATGCATGAAGGCACTCCCGATGGATGGTGCGCGCTCGATTATCGGTTGCGCCCGCCCGGGCTGTACAGGTGCGGCGCGCTGCGCACACGGCCGCCCGCCCGACTATCTCGATTTTGGCAAAAAACTGTTTTCATTATTCCGCTTTCGATCGGAACCGGTTCCATCTACCATGGCGGCCGCAGTGGGCATGCCCGCCGCGTCGTCGCGCGCGGACGCGGCCGGCCCGCACCGCCGGCAGATCTCGCCGCCCGCGCGCTACTCGCAACTGACAGCCAGAACAACGGGTTCAACGCCCGGAGACACGACAATCATGAACAAGCAACTGATCGCAGCCCCGCTGCTGCTCTCGCTCGCGGGCATCGCCGCCGCGCAAAGCTCCGTCACGCTGTACGGCATCGTCGATGCGGGCGTGACCTATCGCAGCAACGAGCGGGTCGGCTCCGCGGGCGCGTACACCGGCCATTCGAGCGTCGGGCTCACGACCGGCAACCTGTCCGGCAGCCGCTGGGGGATCAAGGGTTCCGAGGATCTCGGCGGCGGGATGCGCGCGCTGTTCGTCCTCGAGAACGGCTTCGACATCACGAACGGCACGTCGGGGCAGGGTGGCCGCCAGTTCGGCCGCCAGGCGTTCGTCGGCCTCGGCAGCGACCGCTACGGCACGGTCACGCTCGGCCGCCAGTACACGTCGCTCGACGACTTCGTGAGCCCGGTCGGCCCGTCGTCGTTCATCGGCGGCTTCGGCGCGCACCCGGGCGACATCGACGACCTCGACCAGACCGCGCGGGTCGACAGCTCGATCAAGTACACGAGCGCCAACTACTCGGGCTTCACGTTCGGCGCGCTGTACGGCTTCGGCAGCCAGCCGGGCAGCATGAAGCAGCGCAACACGTGGAGCGTCGGCGCGGCGTACGCGGCGGGCCCGCTGCGCGTCGGCGTCGGCTACGAGCGGTCGGACAACAGCAAGACGGGCGCGACCGACCCGACGGCCGGCAAGTGGCAGAGCACCGACGACGGGCTGTTCAACTCGTCGATCAACGAGGGCTATGCGAGCGCGCAATCGCAGCAGATCATCGCGACCGGCGCGACCTACGACTTCGGCCCGGCCGTCGTCGGCGTGAACTACAGCAACGTGCAGTACCGCAGCGGCGGCCAGTCGCTGTTCACCGGCCATGCGACGTTCAACGTCGCGGGCGTGTTCACGCGCTGGAACGTGCAGCCGCAGACGCAACTGTTCGCCGGCTACAGCTACACGCGCGGCAGCGACGTCGACGGCGTGGACGACCGCGCGCAGTATCACAACGTCACGCTCGGCGCCGTGTATGACCTGTCGAAGCGCACCAGCGTGTACCTGCTCGGCGCGTACCAGCATGCATCGGGCATGACGCTCGACGCGCTCGGCCGGCCGGTGGCCGCGACCGCGTCGGTGTCGGACAAGGCGAACGGCCACTCGTCCGATTCGCGCTCGCAGGCCATCGTCAGTCTCGGCCTGCGCCAGAAGTTCTGACGTAAAGCGATCGTTGCGGCTGCAACGTTGCCCGCAGCCGATGCAGGCAACGTTGCACGCAGGCTCCCATACTGTCGCCTCCTTTCCTGGCGGAGACGACATGACCCGAACGCATTCCGCGAGCTGCCTGTGCGGAACCGTCACCGTGACGCTGCGCGGCGAGCCGGCGGCGCGCGCGAACCGCCATTGCGCGACCTGCCGCGATTTCTACGGCACGCCGGTGCTGTCGGCGACCGCGTGGCCGCCCGAGCGGGTGGCCGTCGAAGGCGGTAGCGCGACGTTCCCGCATCCGGCGAAGTCGATGTCGCGCACGTACTGCGCGTCGTGCGGCGAGATCGTGTTCGGCACCAACCGGCTCGGCATGCGCGTCGTGCCGAACAGCCTGGCCGCACGTGCGCACGGCGGGCAATTGCCCGACGACCTGCAGCCGACGATGCACCTGTTCTACCGGCAACGCGTGATCGACGTCGTCGACACGCTGCCGACATTCCTCGACGGCTGGGACGGCCCGACGCTCGACGACGCGAACTGAACGATCGCAGCCGCGTGCCGGCACGGCCGGCGCGCCGGTATTGGGTTTTCTCCACCGTATCCCGCTTTCCTCTTCCTTCCTCCCGCCGCATGCCGCTGCGCTGAGTCGCGACGACGCGATTGCGCCCGGACATTATTTTTTTCTTTCATTTCAATTTCTATTTGTAATCATTTGGCCCATTTCCGGGGAATGAAAAAGACAATGCGGGCATTTCAGAAAAAATGACATATTCGCATTGAGTGGGCCGGAAGAAAATGCCGGGGAAAAATGCGCCGAAACCGTGCGCCCGGCAAGCTGCTGAGGCGCGGTGAGCGGGTTTGACCATCGTTGACGGAAAAGCGCCGGACAGCAAAAAGAACGGGGTGAATAATTCGTGAGGACGGCGAATGCGTTTTAACCGAAATCACCAATATTTCACGCGCCGCGATTTACAGTGTCGACCATTGAACATTCGGGAGCATTATTCATGTCAATGAAACAAATTCGGGCGGCGTTGCTGGGAATGTGCATGGCAATGCTGGCGCCGGCGAGTCACGCGCAGGTGCAATACTCGACCGACTGGCTCGCGAACACGTACGGCACGCTGGCCCAGCACGTCGGCAATGCCGCGCGCTCGATGTGGGTCGCGCCCGAGGGCGTGATCTACACGTCGTCGCGCTGGGACGAGAACGCGGGCGGCGTCGCGCTCTACCAGAACGGCCAGACGATGGGCACGATCGGCATCCACGACGAATTCCAGGGCGGCGCGATTACCGGCAACGCGACGTCGATCTTCGTCGCGCTCGGCTACAACCGCACCTTCGGCAGCGGTTCGGTGGGCCGCTACAATCGCAGCACGAACAAACGCGACCTGCGCATTCCGGTCAGCACGTGGACGGGCCTCCCGAACCCGGACGTGATCACCGGCCTCGCGACGGGCGGCAACCTGCTGTACGCGAGCGATTTCTACGGCAACCGCGTGCGCGTCTATACGACCGACGGCGTCTGGCAGCGCGACATCGGCGTGACCGGGCCCGGCGCGCTGGCGCTCGATGCGGCGGGCAACCTGTGGGTCGCGCGCATGAGCGCGGGCTTGGTCGTGCAGTACAGCGCCGCCGGCACGCTGATGAACACGATCCAGATGGCGGCCGGCGCGCGGCCGTCGGCGCTGTATTTCGATGCGCCGACGGGGCAGTTGCTGGTGGGCGACCAGGGCCCGGACATGAACATCAAGCTCTACAGCCTCGCCGGTTTGCCGCAGCAGATCGGCACGTTCGGCGTGCAGGGCGGCTATCTCGACACGACCTCGGGCATCAAGGGGCAGGTCGGCGACAAGCGCTTCACGCGCGTGGTCGGCATCGGCAAGGATTCGGGCGGTAACCTGTACGTGCTCAACAACGCGTGGGGCGGCGGCTGGGATCTCGGGCGCAACGGCAGCACCGACCTGCATGCGTACAGCCCGACGGGTGCGCTGCAATGGAAGCTGCAGGCGCTGAACTTCGAGGCGATCGCCGCGCCCGACCCGGCGACCGACGGCGCGTTCTTCTACAGCGGCAACAACGTGTATACGGGCTCGGCGGGCGGCACGTTCGTCGCGAACACGGTCGACCCGTTCACCTATCCGAAGGACCCGCGCCTCGACATGAACGACTACCAGCGCGGCCAGCACTTCGGCCAGCTCGTGATGGTGGGCGGCAACCGGATTCTCGTCGCGTCGGGCCAGAACCCCGGCAACTTCAATTTCTACTACTTCACGCCGGCGACCGGCTATATCGCGAATCCGGCCGGCTCGCTGCCGGGCAAGCCGTTCAACACGACGTTGCAGGTCACGACCGGTTTCGACATCGACGGCAACGGCGACGTGTGGGCCGGGCTGAACGGCACCAACGTGATCACCCGCTACCCGATGACGGGCTTCGACGCGACCGGCAAGCCGTCGTGGGGCAAGCCGGTGACGACGCCCGTGCCGAGCACCGTGGCGCCGACGACGCGCATCGTCTACCAGGCGGACAGCGACACGATGATCCTCGCGCAAGGCCTGGCGAACAACTGGGACTGGACCGCGATGAACGGGCACATCGAGGTCTATCACGGCTGGAAGAACGGCAACACGACCGCACCGAACCCCGTGATCAACCTGACGAGCGCGAACCCGAAATCGATCGCGGCGGCCGGCCATTACCTGTTCGTCGGCTACGTGCACACCGTGCCTAACGTCGACGTGTTCGATCTCAACACGGGCGCGCTCGTGACGACGCTGACCAACTCGAACGCATCGGCGATGGACGTCGGCAACGACGTCGATTCGATGTACGGGATCCGCGCGTACCTGCGCTCGACCGGCGAATACGTGATCACGAAGGACAACTACAACGGCACGAGCATGATCGTGTATTGCTGGCATCCGTGAACGCGCAGGCCGTTCGGTCGCGTACGGCACGGCCTGGATTTCGCGCTTGTCGAACGATACCGTCCTATTGATATGGAAACCTGATTATTGAAATCGGGTGGGTAAGGCGACTTGTATAATTGCGGCTAACCAATACATACACGCCTTACCGAGAGAGAACGTTATCCATGAACTGGGACGATGCCCGCGTTTTTCTGGCCGTTCATCGCACCGGGACGCTACGCGAGGCCGCGGCCGTGCTCGATGTCGATCAGGCCACCGTCGGGCGGCGGCTGACGGCGCTCGAGAAGGCGCTGGGCGCGAAGCTGTTTCTCAAGACGTCGTCCGGCTATGTCGTGACGCAGGTCGGCGAGCATTCGCTGCAGGCCGCGGAAGCGATGGAGCAGGCGGCGAGCGACTTCGAGCGTCGCGTCCACGGCTCGGACGACCGGCTCGAAGGCGAGGTCCGCGTGACGACAACCGATTCCCTTGCGATGGATTTTGTCGTGCCCGCAATACGGTCGTTGCGACAGAAGTGCCCCGCGATACACGTGGTTCTCACGACGTCGGTACAGGTGCTCAACCTGACCCGGCGCGATGCGGATCTCGCGATTCGAACCGTGATGCCGGAAAACCCCGATCTCGTCCGCCGGAAGCTGGCCGAGTGGGCGGTCGGGCTGTTCGCGAGCCGCGAGTATCTGGACGCACATGGTGAGCCTGCGATCGGATCGGCTTTCGAAGGGCATGACCTGGTCGTCTAAGCCTTCGACATGAAATGTCTCTACAATCATGGTTCGAACTGGACGGGACGAGCAACGAAGCTGATGGCATTGAAAGCGCTGGAACTGACGCAGGAAGAACGTACAAAGCTTGAAGCGATGGCGAGAAGCCGTCGTGATTGGCGAATACGAGACCGGTCGCGGACGATTCTGATGTTCAGCGACGGCGTGCGAGCGAAAGAGATCGCCAGACGACAGGAACTGACGTTGGAGGCGGTGTATGAG
>NZ_NKFM01000006.1:0-59415 GCF_002223085.1 Burkholderia sp. HI2714
GGATGGTAGGACCGGGGCGTGGTGACGATGGCGCGAAGATGCTGTTCGAGCGTGAGAAACGAATGTACGATCCGAAGCATAGGCCGGGCTGTTCTGCGTTCGTGGACTGGTGTGGAAACCGTCTCACGATAACAGAGGAGTACCGGCCTATCTCATAGGTGCCGTGTCTCGCGATGTTCGCGGCGATGTTCGTAAAATCGTGCTCGACGTACGCGAGACAAAAACCCCCTGTTCCGCCTCAAATTGATCGAGACGTAACACTCTAGCCACTATGCAGTTGACGGAACACCGAGGTATCGCCTTGTTGTCGCATGGCATTTGAATGATGACGCCCCCGGCATTGCGCCGGCGACATCGGAAGCAGCGGTTGCGCTTCTGCTCGGTTCGCGCGCGCTCATACAGGAAAAACCTGAGCTAAAGCGGCAGGCTTGGCTACTTCGTCAGGTCGTCGGGGAAGCCGATCAGGTCGACAGGTCGCTAGCGTTGCTGCTCAACGCGGCGCAGGCGCCACGCGAGCGAATCCGTCACTTCTGGCATAGCCGGCTCAAGGGACTCGCGCAGCATGCGACGCTGGGCGCGGTCAGGGATGCCGATCTGAAGATTGAAGCACATGCGCTTGATCCGGCGATTGGTCCGCAGGCTCCGGTCGCGCGCTGGGTTCTTCAGGCGCTGGCCGGCAAGATGGCGTTATATGGTCAGGGGGCGCAGCTTGTCGCACTGCCTCACGCGGAGGGCGTCGCGCTCAATCTTGTCGTCAAGGAGCTGCCGAGCGTGGACGCGCCGTGGAAGACAGACTATGAGTACAACCTGTTCCCAGCCGTCGAACTCGTCGCGTGTGTGGCGATGTGGGTATTCGGGATGCTGCTGTCCCCCGACAATGCGTGGGGCACGTTCGAAACGGTGTTCACCAGTGTCATGGTTGTCGTCGTGATCGTGTGCGGTGGCTGGCGCATCCTCGCACAGCGGCTCTATGCCGACGACGTGTGGCGCCAATACGGGTAAGCAGCGATGAACGCATTTCGGCAATTCAGCATTCCCCGGTTCGTGGCGTTGTGGTGGCTCTCGCTGCTGGCGTGTGCCGTCTGGATGACTGCGAGTTACTGGTATGTGTCGGAAGTACTGGGTACGGCAACCCCCCCTGCAATATGCGTTGATCTTTCTAAGCTTCACGGTGGGGCTGATCGCGGACGAACTGTGTGATCGATGGCGACGGCATCTCGCATGTTTCCTTCATATAGAGGATGTCGTCGACGGCGTGTGTCCTGACCGGGAACACGAGATTGCGCAGGCGGCGGTGTGGCGCTGGTATGAGCATCGAGGCAAGCCGTGGTGGATCAGTTCACATCGGGAACGGCCCCATGTGCGCACAGCGGATGCGTGGCAGCGTTTTGAGGCGTACGACCGTGCGATGAAGCGGCAGATACGCGCGGCCCGAAGCGACGAGGTATGACGTCGCATCGGCGTTCCTGGTTCACTGGCGCCGGACTGAATGCTACCTGAACAACCGCTCGCACAGAAAATCGACGAACACGCGCAGCTTCGGCGACAACTGCCGGCTCGACGGCCACACGATCGAGAACTGCCCCGGCGCGATCCGGTAGTCGTCGAGCACGGTAACGAGCGCGCCCTGTTCGAGCGCGTCGCGCGCGAGGAAGTCGGGCATGTAGCCGATGCCGAGCCCCGCGAGCACGGTGCCGCGCAGCGCCTCCATGTTGTTGCAGGTCAGCGCGGTGCGCAGCTTCAGCGGCGTGCCGTCGTCGGCCGCGAGCGCCCAGTCCTGCAGCTTGCCGGTGGTCGGGAAGCAGTAGCGCACGCAGTCGTGCGCTTCGAGATCGCGCGGCGTGCGCGGCGTGCCGGCCTGCGCGAGATACGCGGGCGTCGCGCACAGCACGAACGCGAACGGGCCGAGCCGCCGCGACATCAGGCTCGAATCCGACAGCGGGCCGCTGCGGATCACCGCGTCGAAGCCGCCTTCGACGACATCCACCATCCGGTCGTTGAAATCGAGATCGAGCTCGACGTCCGGGTAGCGCTGCCGGAATTCGGGCAGCACCGGCAGCAGGAACCGGTAGCCGATCACCGGCAGGCTCACGCGCAGCTTGCCGCGCGGGCGCTGCGCGGATGCCGTCACGGTCGCTTCCGCGTCGCGGAAATCCTCGAGGATCCGCTGGCAGCGTTCGTAGAAGTGCCGCCCTTCTTCGGTGAGCGTGACGCGCCGCGTCGTGCGGTTGAACAGGCGCACGCCGAGCGACTGTTCGAGTTTCGCGATCGTCTTGCCGACCGCCGACGCCGAGATGCCGAGCGCGCGGCCGGCCGCGACGAAGCTCAAGGCTTCGGCGGTGCGGACGAAGGCGACGATGCCGGTCAGGTTGTCCATCGAATCGAAGGCGTGCGTCGACGCACGTGGCCAAGTGAATTGCGGAATTCTAGTCCGTTATATGCGGAGCTTCGCGTGGTTTTTCGCCGATTGAATCGGATTTATCTTCTGTCGCTCTGACGGCGCATCCGCGCCGGCTTTTCGAGGAGCGATGATGGATCACCCTTTTTCAGCCGCTTCGGACCCGTCGGCACGCCGGCGCGCGTGGGTGCTGGCGGCCGTCTGCATGGCCGCCGTCGCGCTGCCGCTGTCGTTTTCGGGCGGCGCCGTCGCGACGCCCGCGATCGGCCGCGACCTGCACGGCGGGACGGTCGCGATGAACTGGATCACCAACGCGTTCATGCTCGCGTTCGGCAGTTTCCTGATGGCGGCCGGTGCGCTGGCCGACCAGTTCGGCCGCAAGCGCCTGTTCGCGATCGGCGTCGGCGGCTTCACGCTGATGTCGATCGCGCTCGCGTTCGCGCCGTCGATGCTCGCGGTCGACCTGCTGCGCGCCGCCCAAGGGCTCGCGGCGGCCGCGGCGCTGGCGGGCGGCACGGCCGCGCTTGCGCAGGAGTTCGACGGCGCGGCGCGCACGCGCGCCTTCAGCCTGCTCGGCACCACCTTCGGCATCGGGCTCGCGTTCGGGCCGGTGCTCGCCGGCGCGCTGATCGGGCATGTCGGCTGGCGCGCGATCTTCGTGGCGAGCGCGGTGGCCGGCGGGCTGTCGCTCGTATTCGGGCTGCCGCGCATGCACGAGTCGCGCGACCCGCACGCGACGGGGCTCGACTGGCCCGGCACGGCCGCGTTCACCACCGCGCTGACGCTGTTCACGTTCGGCGTGATCGAGGCGCCCGCGCGCGGCTGGTCGAGCCCGCTGGTGATCGCGCTGCTGGCCGGCGCGGCGCTCGGCGCGTGTGCGTTCGTCGCGATCGAGACGCGCGTCGCGCGGCCGATGCTCGACCTGTCGCTGTTCCGGATCGCGCGCTTCGTCGGCGTGCAGGTGCTGCCGGTGTCGACCTGCTGCTGCTACATCGTGCTGCTCGTCGTGTTGCCGCTGCGCTTCATCGGCATCGACGGCTTCAGCGAGATCGACGCCGGCTGGCTGATGCTCGCGATTTCCGCGCCGATGCTGGTCGTGCCGTTCATCGCGGCGACGCTCACGCGCTGGCTGTCGGCGGGCGTGATCTCGGGGCTCGGGCTCCTGATCGCGGCGGCCGGGCTCGTGTGGCTGGGCATCGTGCTGCGCAGCGGCGCAGGGCTCGCGGCGATCACGCCGATGGTGACGATCGGCGTCGGGGCCGGGATGCCGTGGGGGCTGATGGACGGGCTGTCGGTGAGCGTCGTGCCGAAGGAGCGCGCGGGGATGGCGACGGGGATTTTCAGCACGACGCGCGTGGCCGGCGAGGGGATCGCGCTCGCGATCGTCGGTGCGGTGCTGGCCGGGCTCGCGCGGACCGGGCTGACGCAGGCGGCGGGTGCCGCCGGCACGCCTGACGCGACGCTGCGTGCGGCGGCGCGGCTCGCGACCGGCGATCTCGCGGGCGCGGCGGCCGTGTTGCCGGGTGTCGGGCATGCGGCGCTGCTCGCGAGCTACACGCATGCGTTCGATCGATTGTTGATCGGGCTGGCGGTCGTGACGGTGCTGTGTGCAGGGGTGGTGTTCGCGTTTCTCGGCGGGCGGCGGGTGGCTGCCGAAACGGGCGACGATACCGACGGGCACGCGCATGCCGACGTGCCGGTGCACAGCCGGATCGAAGCAGCGTGTGCGGAGACGCACGGGCGTTGAGCGTCGCGTCATCGCGCACAGGGCGCGTCGGGCTGGACGGCCGGCGCGTCGTTTCCATTACGTCAGCTGCATTCGCACGCTGACGATCCGCCACGCCCATCACGCCAGCACCAGCGGCGGCAGTGCCGCATCCGCCCGTGCCTGCGCATGTTCCACTTCAACCACCACATGGCGCCGCGCATCGGGCCACAGATGCGCGCGGCTTGCCGCATCCTCGTCGATCGTAGCGCGCCCCTGCACGAGCCAGGTCGTCTGCCGCACGAAGTCGACGAACAGCAGCGCGATGACCGGATTCACGAGCAGGTTGCCGATCGTGTTGAACAGATTGTTGCCCGCGAAGTCGGGCAGCACGAGCGTACGGCGGTCGGGCAGGTCGACGAGCGGCTCGAACGAGCCGTCCGCGCGTGGCTGGCGGCCGCGATACGAGCAGTCGCTGTTGCCGGCCGCGTCGGCGGTCGCGACGATCAGGAACGCCTGCTCGCGGATGAACGCGATGGCGTCGTCGGTCAGGGGGCCGCGGTCGTTCATGGTGTCGGTCGGCGCACACGCCGTTGCGTGGGAATGCGCAGGGCGCATGCAAGCGACATGCCACGCGGCGCGGCCTGCCTCCGCGCGCAGATGCGCTCGCGCACTGTGGAAATTTCGAACACCGTCCCGGCGCGCTGCGCAACCGTGCTGTTCAGAATCGGCACACCCGCCATGCTGCGTCGGTGAACACGGCACGGTGCGCACGCGGGCCGGCCGGGGTTACCGTGTTTCCGTCCTGTTTGGCACGCATGTTGCGTAAACGAGGGCAGCGCAATGCCAACCGGCGCTGTACTCACACAAGCACGATGAACAGGAGACATGTATGAACCCGTTTGACCTGAAGCAACTGGGCCTCGACGTCGAATACCCGTACCGTCAGCAATACGACAACTACATCGGCGGCAAGTGGGTTCCGCCGGTGAAAGGTGAGTACTTCGAGAACGTGTCGCCGATCAACGGCCAGCCGTTCTGTCACATACCGCGCTCGGGCGCCGACGACATCGAGCTCGCGCTCGACGCCGCGCACGCCGCGCGCCGCAAGTGGGGCAAGACGTCGGTCGCCGAGCGCGCGAACCTGCTGCTCGCCGCCGCCGACCGGATGGAAAAGAACCTGAAGCTGCTGGCGGTGGCCGAGACGATCGACAACGGCAAGCCGCTGCGCGAGACGATGGCGGCCGACCTGCCGCTCGCGATCGACCACTTCCGCTACTTCGCGGGCTGCATCCGCGCGCAGGAAGGCGGCATCTCCGAAATCGACGACAACACCGTCGCGTATCACTTCCACGAACCGCTCGGCGTCGTCGGCCAGATCATCCCGTGGAACTTCCCGCTGCTGATGGCCGCATGGAAGCTCGCGCCGGCGCTCGCGGCCGGCTGCTGCGTGGTGATGAAGCCGGCCGAGCAGACGCCCGCGTCGGTGCTGGTGCTGATGGAGCTGATCGGCGACCTGTTCCCGGCCGGCACGATCAACATCGTGAACGGCTTCGGCAAGGAAGCGGGCGAAGCGCTCGCGACCAGCAAGCGCATCGCGAAGATCGCGTTCACGGGCTCGACGCCGGTCGGCAAGCACATCCTGCGCGCCGCGGCCGACAGCCTGATCCCGTCGACGGTCGAACTGGGCGGCAAGAGCCCGAACATCTTCTTCGCCGACGTGCTCGACCAGGACGACGCGTTCCTCGACAAGGCGCTCGAAGGGCTCGCGATGTTCGCGCTGAACCAGGGCGAAGTGTGCACGTGCCCGTCGCGGATCCTGATCCAGGAATCGATCTACGAGAAGTTCATCGAGAAGGCGGTTGCGCGGGTCGAGCGCATCAAGGCCGGCCACCCGCTCGACCTGCAGACGATGATCGGCGCGCAGGCCTCGCAGCAGCAGCTCGACAAGATCCTGTCGTACATCGACATCGGCCGCGGCGAAGGCGCGCAATGCCTGACGGGCGGCGAGCGCACGGCGCCGGCGGCGGAACTCGGCACGGGCTACTACGTGAAACCGACGATGCTGCTCGGCAACAACAAGATGCGCGTGTTCCAGGAAGAGATCTTCGGGCCGGTCGCGTCGGTGATGACGTTCAAGGACGAGCAGGACGCGATCGAACTCGCGAACGACACGTTCTACGGGCTCGGCGCGGGCGTGTGGACGCGCAACGGCACGCGTGCGTACCGGATGGGCCGCGAGGTCGAGGCCGGCCGCGTGTGGACCAACTGCTATCACCTTTATCCCGCGCATGCGGCGTTCGGTGGCTACAAGCAGTCGGGGATCGGCCGCGAGACGCACAAGATGGCGCTGTCGAACTATCAGCAGACGAAGTGCCTGCTGGTGAGCTACCAGGCCGAGGCGCTCGGGTTCTTCTGATCCCGCGTGCGCGTCCTGACCGGCTGGCGGCGCGGTATGCGTCGGCCGGTCGGGGCGCCGTCTTGAGCGGAAAAGCTTCGGACACCGGAGGGTCGTCGAGTGCGTGTCGTGTCGGGCGACGGTGGTTGCCTGGCCGACCACGGGTGCGCGGATGCGTGCCGCGCGGCCGACCGGTGATCCGGAGATTGACCGTTTCCGCCCATTCGCATTTGCAACCTGGTACCGGCGCGCATTGTCGCGGCCTTCGCCGGAAACGATACCGATGGTCGTTCGTTTTCCGCGGCAAGTCGAGCCGGCGCGCCGGCCGTAAAACCCCATGTCAGAACCGCCCCGATCCTATCCGCGCCATCCCGTGTTCCACGCAGGTGAACTCGACGCGCAACACCGTTTCGGCGTCGCCGACGAGGCCGAGCGGATGAGCGACGTCGTGACGACGCGGCTGAGCATCGGCGTGCGGCAGTTCATCGAGACCCAGCCATTCATGTTCGTCGGCACGGCGTGCGGCGGCCAGGCGGGCGTGACCTGCGACATCGTGCAGAGCCGGCGCGACGCGAACGGCGACCTGCTGCCGGTCGTGCGCGTGATCGATACGAAGACGCTGCGCTTCGTGCTGCCGGTGTACGGCGAGGGCGACGGTGGCCGGATCGATGCGGCGCGGTGTAATGGCAGCGGCGTCGGGTTGCTGTTCGTCGACTTCATGCGCGGTATCCGTTACCGGATCAACGGGCGCGCGACGCTGCGGACGGATCTGTCCGAGGCGGACGCGGCGCCGTGGCCGGCCGGCTGCGCGATCGTCGAGCTGGCGGTCGCGCAGGTGTACGGCAATTGCGGCACGCGGGTCGTGCGGCTGCGGCCCGCGAACGGTGGCTAGCCGGCCGCCGTGTATCGCGCCGGATGGGCGGCGCGCACCGGGTGCGCCGGCGTGGCGCGTGCCGCACTGGCGGAGTGCGTACGGCTGGGCGTTTGGATGTGCCTACATGGCGCGCGCAGGCCGCGCGGGCGCCGAATGACGGGCTTTGCGCAGGTCGCGCACGGTTCGGCACGGGACTTGCGTGACAGGTGCGGTTCCGGGCAGGTGAAGGAGGACACGATGGATCAATACGTGGCGTGCAGCAAAGAACCGACGGCCGAAGACACGCGGCGCAACGCGCAGGGCGACGATGCGCTGGCCGGGCAGGCGGTCGTCAGCGTCGCGCATGACGCCGACGAGCAGGCGCGCAACCTGATCGGCTGGCGGCAGACCTACGACCAGCTCGCGGCCGGCCGCTTCGTCGGCACGCTGACCGAGCTGCCGCTCGACACGATGAAGCTGTTTCGCGAATCGACGAGCCACCTGCTGCGCCAGGCGTGCGAGGTGCGCGGCGACGCGTACTGGTTCGGCATCCCGCTCGTGAGCGACGGCACCGCGCGCGTCGATGCGTGCCGCATCGGGCCGGGTGCGCTCGCGTTCCGGCCCGGCAACGTCGAGTTCGAACTGGTGACGCCCGCGCAGTTCTCGATCTACGGCGTCGTCGTGCGCGGCGACGTGCTGCGTCACTACGCGGAAGAGGTCGAGCACTGCGCGCTCGACGAGCGGCTGTTCACGCAGCGCGTGATGCAGGTCGGCGATGCGCGGCTCGCGCGCCTGTGCGCACTGCTCGGCCGACGGCTCGACGGTGCGGTGGCGATGGCCGGCCCGCTGGCCGATGCGCAGCGTGACGACCTGCAGGGCGAGGTGCTGGCCGCGCTGTTCGACGTGTGCGCGCAACCGGCCGACGACGACGCCGGCCGTGCGCCGTCGACGCGCCGCTGGATCGTCGAGCAGGCACGCGACTACGTGCTTGCGCACCGCACGCGCCCGGTCGGCGTGCCCGAGCTGTGCGAGCAGTTGCACGTGAGCCGGCGCACGCTGCAGTACTGCTTCCAGGACGTGCTCGGCATGGCGCCCGCGACCTATCTGCGCACGTTGCGGCTGAACGGCGCGCGGCGCGACCTGTGCGGCCGCGCGGCCGGTTCGGTGCAGGACGTGGCGGAGGCGTGGGGCTTCTGGCATCTCAGCCAGTTCGCGACGGATTACCGGCGGCTGTTCGGCAAGCGGCCGTCGGAGACGCTGCGCGATCGCGCGGTGATGGTGGCGGTGGGGTGAGCGCGGGGCGGTAGTCGAAGCGGTTCTTGGTTCGGCTTAGGCACCGGCACTGACATCGACTCAGGCTCAGGCTCAGGCTCAGGCTCAGGCTCAGGCGGCGCGTACACGCAGCAGCGACGCTTTCGGCCTCGCAACCGGCCGCCGCCGCCCTGTTTCCCTATTCGGCCGTAGCCGCCGCTTCGCGCGGCGCGGGCCACGCCAGCGCATCCCAGTCGATCGCGCGATAGGCGGCCTCGACCGCCGCGAGATCGGCCGGCCGCTCGCTGCGATGCATCCCGCGCAATTCGGCGGGCACGTCGAGCGCGACCGGCACGCAATGCGGATAGTCGCGCACGCGCAGCGCCGGCCCGATCGTCGTGAAGCACGCGAGCGTCGGCACGTCGAAACCGTCGGCGAGATGCAGCGCTGCCGTGTCGGGCGCGAACAGCAGGCTGGCACCCTTGACCCATGCCATGAACCGGGCCGTACCGCCGGCCGCATCGGCGCTCACGTCGACATACGCGGGATGCGCGACGGGCCAGAACCCGGCGACCGGCAACCCGTAGCGCTGCACGAGCTGCTCGACGATCGTTGCCTGCAGTGCCGGCGGCACGCTGCGCAACGCGGTGCTCGCGGTCGCGCAGAACAGCACGTACGGGCGCTGCCATTGCGCAGGCAACGCAGGCAGCGGCAACTGCGCGAGCCAGCGGTTGCGCTTGGCCGACGCCGGCACCGACGCGGGTTCCACGCCGAGCGCGTCGAGGAAGAAATCGATCATCGGCAGCCGCGCGAACGCGGGCCAGTACAGGTGATTGCCGACGTCGATGCACGGCGCGTCCGCCGGCAGCGCGCCGGCGGGGTACGGCAGTGCGCGCGACGGCGCGACGCTGTCGGCAGCGAGCGCATACAGCGCCTCGACATAACCCGGCGCGCAGGCCGGTCGATACAGCGTGAAGTGCAGGCCCGGGTGCGCGGCGCGCAGCGCGGCGAGGGCCGTGAGCCCGATCACTGAATCGCCGAGCGTGACACCCATCCCGTTGATCACGTGTACGTGCCGTGCGCTGTCGTAGTCGAGCCTGAACGGCCGGTGCGCGGCGTGCAGCAGGCCGCGTGCGGGCGCGGCCGGCACGTTGCCGCCGGCACGCGCGCCGCCGTGCTCCAGGTCATAAGGCGCGACGAGCGTGCCATCCGGCGCGAGCAGCGTGCCAGGGAACGTGAGTGCGTCGTCGTGCGACAGCGCGACGCCGGGCGGCGCGGCGTACGTGTCCACCGTCATCCGCCGCGCGCGCGGCGGCCCTGCTCGCGGATCTGTTCGAGCGTCGCGGCCGGCGTGCTGGCGTCCTGCGGGATGCGGATCTCGATCAGTGCAGGCAGCCCGCTGGTCAGCGCGCGCTCGAGCGCGGGCGCGAAATCGGCGGTGCGCTCGACGGTCTCGCCATGCGCGCCGAACGCGCGCGCATACGCGGCGAAATCGGGATTCGTGAGCCCCGTGCCATGC
Source organism: Burkholderia sp. HI2714 (assembly GCF_002223085.1). NCBI lineage: Bacteria > Pseudomonadati > Pseudomonadota > Betaproteobacteria > Burkholderiales > Burkholderiaceae > Burkholderia > Burkholderia sp. HI2714. The sequence continues at coordinate 10,125 of NZ_NKFM01000006.1, forward strand.
ACGCGCCCCGGGTAGTTGCGCTCCTGATGCATGCGGATCGTGCCGAAATGCCCGTTGTTGACGACGATCACGACGATGTTCAGCCCGTACTGCATCGCGGTCGCGAGCTCGTTGCCGGCCATCATGAAGCAGCCGTCACCCGCGAGCGCGACGACGGCGCGCGACGGGTACAGCGACTTCGCGGCAAGCGCGGCCGGCACGCCGTAGCCCATCGCGCCGCTGGTCGGCGCGAGCTGCGAGCGGAAGTGCCGGTACGCGAAGTGGCGATGCAGCCAGATCGCATAGTTGCCGGCGCCGTTGGTGAGGATCGCGTCATGCGGCAGGCGCTCGCGCAGCTGCACCATCACGTCGCCGAGCTGGACGTCGCCGGGCATCGGCAGCGGCGCATGCCATTCGCGATACGCGCGATGCGCGTCGGCAGCGGTGCCGGCCCATGCGGGGTGTTCGAGCGGCTCGAGCGCGGCGAGCGGCGCGGCGATTTCGGGCATGCCCGACACGATCGGCAGGTCGGCCGCATACACGCGGCCAAGCTCGTCCGCACCCTGGTGCACGTGGATCAGCGTCTGGCGTGTCTTCGGGATGTCGAGCAGCGTGTAGCCGCCGGTCGTCGCTTCGCCGAGACGCGGCCCGATCACGAGCAGCAGGTCGGCGTCGCGGATGCGCTTCGCGAGCGCGGGGTTGATCCCGAGCCCGACGTCGCCCGCGTAGTTCGGGTGCGCGTTGTCGATCGTGTCCTGGTAGCGGAACGCGCAGGCCACCGGCAACTGCCAGCGCTCGACGAAGGTGCGCAGGTTCGCGCACGCGTCGGGTGTCCAGCCGCTGCCGCCGACGATCGCGAACGGCCGTTCCGCGCGCGCGAGCCGCTCGCGCAGTTCATCGAGCTGCGCGGCCGACGGCGCGGCCGCGACGCGTTTCGCGGCCGGCACGACCGGCTGCGGCGCGCACGCTTCGGACAGCACGTCTTCCGGCAGCGCGAGTACGACCGGGCCGGGACGGCCGGACGTCGCGACATGGAACGCGTGGCTCAGGTATTCGGGAATGCGGCGCGGGTCGTCGATCTGCGCGACCCATTTCGCCATCTGGCCGAACATCCGCCGATAGTCGATTTCCTGGAAGGCTTCGCGGTCGAGGTGCTCGCGGGCGCACTGGCCGACGAACAGGATCATCGGCGTCGAATCCTGGAACGCGGTGTGCACGCCGATCGACGCGTGGGTCGCGCCGGGCCCGCGTGTGACGAACGCGATGCCGGGCCGGCCGGTGAGCTTGCCGACGGCCTCGGCCATGTTCGCGGCGGCCGCCTCGTGGCGGCAGACGACCGTCTGGATGCGCGCGGTGTCGTCCGCCAGCGCATCGAGTACGGCGAGGAAACTCTCGCCCGGCACGCAGAACACGCGTTCGACGTGATTGGCGAGCAACGCATCGACGAGCAGTCGCGCGCCGGTGGTGGCGGGCTGCTCGAGATCCTTGGAATGCGACATGGGCTGCCGTCTCCCTGGGTAGCGGGACGTACAGCTTACGCCGGTTGGCCGGGCGTCGGTATGCCGGCCGGTGAAAAGTGTCGGAACGGTGAGCGGTTCGGCGTCGGCTGGCCGATTGGCCAGCTTGTGCACGCTTGCGTGACGGCGGAAAGTGAGCGCCAGGGACGTAGACCTGACGCTTGTCTCGATCCGGTACGCAGGCATCCCAAATAACAATAAAATGGGATGCCATTCAATAGTAAAATTTTAGAGAATGAGCGAAGAAAGGGGGGCGAGAATCGCCATGACGACCGAAACGATCGATCAAAAGACACTAACGGAGTTGGTCGAAGCCGGCGCGGTGTGCGCGGCCCGCGTGGTCGGTTGCGGCAACGGCTGGGCGCTGTCGGCCCGTTGCGGTGCGAACGAACGCTTCCTGTCGGCCAAGCGCGGCGACGTGCGGGTGTTTCGCCGTTTCGAAACGCTGGTCGGCTTTCTGCGAGACATCGGCATCAGCCGGTTCGACGTGGATGCATCGACGTTCGATCCGGATGCGGCCGGTCGGGCGGCCAGGCCCGATCGTTCAGCCGCGTTGAAGGCGGCGCACGAGGCCGCAGCCCACGACCGCTGGTTTCGCGAACAGGTTCAGCAGGCGCTGGACGATCCGCGTGCGTCGATTCTCGACGCCGAAGTCAGCGCCGACTTCGCGTCGCGCCGTGCGGCGCTGCGTGAGCGACTCGCGGGCAGGCGCGGGGATGCTTCTTGACCCTCGAGCTGCACTGGAATCCGAAGGCGTACGAGGATCGCGCCGCGATCATGGACTACATCGCCGAGAATGACCCGCTGGCCGCGCTCGAACTCGACGAACTGCTGGAACAAAGGGCGGCGGCGTTACCGGCTCACGCCGAGTTGTATCGGCAAGGGTGGGTGGCCGGCACGCGCGAGCTGGTGATCGCGCCGAACTATGTGGTCGTGTATCGCATCCGGCCGGCCGAGGGCGTCGTGGAGATCCTTCGTGTGTTGCATGCACGACGGCAGTGGCCGTGATGCGGTATCTGCACGGGCTGATTCACCAGGTGTGGGTGGGGCCACGCCCGGAACGGAGAAGACTGCCGGGGCGGCGTGTGTTTTCGAATCGATGCCGGGTGGATGACCATGCGCGCGCCTGGACGTACATCATCGACTGCATGATTTAACGGATATCTCCGGTACATCCGGATGTGGGAGAAAGACATGTACACCACAAAGGTATTTCGGAATGGCAACGCGCAGGCCGTGCAAATTCCTGCCGACCTCGCCTATGAACGCAGCGATATCGAGCTGGAAATCAAGCGCGTCGGCGACGAGATCCGTATTCGGCCGGTGCGACGGCCTTTGACCCATGTGCTCGAGAAATTCGCGAAATTCGGGCCGGATTTCATGGCCGATGGGCATCGCGACCAGAAGCAGGCCGAACGCAAGGATGGGTGATTTTGCACCCGATGGTCATGCGAGACGCGGAGTGTCCCCATGACCATCGGATCCCGCATCAGCACTCGACGATATTCACCGCGAGCCCGCCGCGCGACGTTTCCTTGTACTTCGTCTTCATGTCGGCGCCCGTTTCGCGCATCGTCTTGATCACGGAGTCGAGCGACACATAGTGCGAGCCGTCGCCGCGCAGCGCCATGCGCGCCGCGTTGACTGCCTTCACCGACGCCATCGCGTTGCGCTCGATGCAGGGGATCTGCACCATCCCGCCGACCGGGTCGCAGGTGAGGCCGAGGTTGTGTTCCATCCCGATTTCGGCCGCGTTCTCGACCTGCTGCGGCGTGCCGCCGAGCACGGCCGCCAGCGCGCCGGCCGCCATCGAGCACGCGACGCCCACTTCGCCCTGGCAACCGACTTCCGCACCCGAAATCGACGCGTTGAGCTTGTAAAGAATGCCGATCGCGGCGGCCGTCAACAGGAAGTCGATCACGCCCTGTTCGTTCGCACCGGGCGTGAAGCGCGTGTAGTAGTGCAGCACGGCCGGGATGATGCCGGCCGCGCCGTTGGTCGGCGCGGTGACGACGCGGCCGCCGGCCGCGTTTTCCTCGTTGACCGCGATCGCGTACAGGTTGATCCAGTCGATCATCGACAGCGGGTCCTGCAGCGCGCGCTCGGGGCTGCCCGTCAGCGTGCGGTACAACTGCGGCGCGCGGCGCTTGACCTGGAACGGGCCGGGCAGGTTGCCGTCGGCTTCCGGGTTGCCGATCCCGCAGCCGCGCGACACGCACGATTGCATCACGGCCCAGATCTTCAGCAGGCCGTCGCGCGTCTCTTCCTCGGTATGCCACGCGCGCTCGTTTTCCCACATCAGCTGCGCGATCGACTTGCCGGTCGACTCGGTCAGCGCGAGCAGCTCGGCGCCGGTGCGGAACGGGTGGGTCATCTGCTCGGCCGCGCTCAGCACCTTCGTGTTCGGTGCGCCGGCCGTCACGACGAAGCCGCCGCCGACCGACAGGTAGGTGCGCTCGACCAGCACGTTGCCGCTCGCGTCGGACGCGCGCAGTTTCATCCCGTTCGGGTGCTCGGGCAGCGCCTGGCGGTAGAACGCGATGTTCTCCTTCAGCACGAACGGCACCGGATGCGTGCCCAGCAGCGCGAGCTGCTTCGATTTGCGGACGTCTTCCAGCCGCGCGTCGATCGTGTCGGGATCGACGGTATCGGGCGCGTCGCCGAGCAGGCCGAGCATCACGCCGCGGTCGGTGCCGTGGCCCTTGCCGGTCGCGCCGAGCGAGCCGTACAGCTCGACCTTCACGTGGGCCGTGGCGTCGAGTTGCCCGTCACGCTCGAGTCCCTGGACGAACATCAGCGCCGCGCGCATTGGCCCGACCGTATGCGAGCTGGACGGACCGATGCCGATCTTGAAGAGGTCAAAGACGCTGACTGCCATATTGATTCCTGCCTTGCTTTAAGAATATTGCTAGCGCGCCTGCAACGGCAGGCACGCGGCGAGCCATGCGGGCGGCGTTGGGGAAAGCTGCTGCGCGACGCGGGCATAGCGCCCGTCGAGCCGCGCGGCCAGATGAAAGAGTTCGGTGGCGTTTTTCGGGTCCCACTGCCCCGTGTAGCCGGGCAAACCGGCCTCGCGGCGCTTCGCATCGAACGGCACCGGCGAATTCACGAATTCCTCGTGCGTTTTTTCGCCGAGCGCGTACGGCACGAGCCAGTCAAGCGCGGCCGCGAGCGTCGCGCCGTTCGCGCCCCGTTCGCGCAGCCAGTTGCGGTTGAAGCGGCGCGCGGCGAGCGCTGCCGTCACCAGCGGCTGCAGGTCGTAGACCGCGTAATGCAGCGCATCGCGTTCCTCGAAGTCCCAGGTCTTGCCGTCCGGGCCGATGTTGTCGGCGAGATGCTCGACGAACAGCCGCTGCGCGGCGTTCATCATCTTGCGGTCGCCGAGCGTGAACGCGGACAGCGCGATCAGCTTGATCCGGTGGCTCTGCCAGTTGTTGCGCCAGGTGCCCGTGAGCGGACGCTTCTGCGCGTCGATCTGCGCGACGTAGCCGGCGCCGAGCTTCGCGATGAACGCGGCCGTCGCGTTGCGGGTCTTCACCGGCAGCGCGCTCGCGGTCATGTCGTACGCGACGATCAGGCTTTCGAAACGCGTCTCGTCGATCGGGTTGAAGCTCGGCTGGTAGGTCGCGACCCACGCGGACAGGAAGCGGTCGACGAGCTGCAGGTAGCGCGGCGCGTTCGTCACGCGCCACGCGAGCGCGGCATCGCGCATCAGGTCGAGATCCTTCAGCGCGGCGGCACTCTGGTCGTAGATGCCTTCGTGCGGCAGCGTGCCCTCGGTGTGCACGCGCGCCATCGCCTTCGGCTGCTCGCCGATGCGCGCGTCGACGCTGCGGATCAGCGCCTGGATGCCCGGCTCGGCCTGTGTCGTCTCGCTCGCCTGCAGTGCCGGCGCCGCGCAGAAATTCATCGCCGCGCGCGCGCTGCCGGACGCGCCGAGGCCGGCGGCGGCAAACGACAGCGACGCGACGAGCATCGGCACGACACGGCGCGCGCGCGGCCGCCCTTGCATTGCACCATGGCCCGGAAACATCGGACGCACCATGCGGAACTCCTTCATTGGCTGGATCGCGTGTGATGTTAGCCGGATTGGCGGACGAACGTGAACCGGTTCGAGCGGCGAACAAAAAAACCGCACGCAACCCGGGTTGCGTGCGGTGCGGTCACCATCGGGCGGCTCCTGGCCTGGCGCGCGTTACGCGTAATCCGACATCGGCACGCACGAGCAGAACAGGTTGCGGTCGCCGTAGACGTTGTCCGCGCGGCCGACCGGCGGCCAGTACTTGTTCGTGCCCAGCGAGGCGACCGGGTACGCAGCCTGCTCGCGCGAGTACGCGTGCGGCCATTCGTTCGCGGTGACGACGGCCGCCGTGTGCGGTGCGTGACGCAGCGGGTTGTCCTCGCGGTCGGCACGGCCTTCCTCGACTGCGCGGATTTCGTCGCGGATCGCGATCATCGCGGCAATGAAGCGGTCGAGTTCTTCCTGCGATTCCGATTCGGTCGGCTCGACCATCAGCGTGCCCGGGACCGGGAAGCTCATCGTCGGCGCGTGGAACCCGTAGTCCATCAGGCGCTTCGCGACGTCGTCGACGGTGATGCCGCTCGATTCCTTGATCGGACGCAGGTCGAGAATGCATTCGTGCGCGACCAGCCCGCCCGGGCCCGAATACAGCACCGGGTAGTGCGGCGCGAGGCGCTTCGCGATGTAGTTCGCGTTGAGGATCGCGGTTTCCGTCGCGGCGGTCAGGTTCTTCGCGCCCATCATCGCGATGTACATCCACGAGATCGGCAGGATCGACGCCGAGCCGTACGGCGCGGCCGATACCGCACCGATGCCGTCTTCTTCACGCGTGTAGCCGGTCGAACGCTGGTTCGGCAGGAACTTCGCGAGGTGCGCGCCGACCGCGACCGGACCGACGCCCGGGCCGCCACCGCCGTGCGGGATGCAGAAGGTCTTGTGCAGGTTCAGGTGCGACACGTCGCCGCCGAACTGGCCCGGCGCGGTCAGGCCGACCATCGCGTTCATGTTCGCGCCGTCGACGTACACCTGGCCGCCGTGCGCATGGACGATCTCGCAGATCTCGCGGACGTTCTGCTCGAACACGCCGTGCGTCGACGGATACGTGATCATGATTGCCGCGAGGTCCTTCGCGTGCGCGTCGGCCTTCGCCTTCAGATCGGCGATGTCGACGTTGCCCTGCGCGTCGCATGCAACGACCACGACCTTCATGCCGGCCATGTGCGCCGATGCCGGGTTCGTGCCGTGGGCGGACGCCGGGATCAGGCACACGTCGCGATGGGCTTCGCCGCGCGACGCGTGGTAAGCGTGGATGATCAGCAGGCCCGCGTACTCGCCCTGCGAGCCCGCGTTCGGCTGCAGCGACACGGCCGCGTAGCCGGTGGCCGCGACGAGCATCTGCTCGAGCTGGTCGATCATCTCGCGGTAGCCGACGGTCTGGTCGGCCGGCGCGAACGGGTGGATGCCGCCGAATTCGGGCCACGTGACGGGCAGCATTTCCGACGTCGCGTTCAGCTTCATCGTGCACGAGCCGAGCGGGATCATCGAGCGGTCGAGCGCGAGATCCTTGTCCGACAGGCTGCGCAGGTAGCGCAGCATTTCGGTTTCGGAATGGTGGCGGTTGAACACGTGGTGCGTCAGGTACGCGCTCGTGCGCTCGAGGCCGGCCGGCAGCGCGGGGACGCCGGCGAGGCCCGCGTCCAGCGCGTCGACGGCCGGTGCGGTGCCGCCCGCGGCTTGCGCGAACACGGCGAGGAGATCGGCGAGGTCGTCGCGCGTCGTCGTTTCGTCGACCGACACGCCGACTTGCGTGTCGCTCACGCGGCGCAGGTTGATGCGCTTCGCCTTCGCGTATTCGTGAACCTGCGCGGTGCGCGCACCGGTGTCGATCGTCAGCGTGTCGAAGAACGTGTCGTTGACGGTCGCGAAGCCGAGCTGCTTCACGCCGGCGGCGAGCAGCGCCGCGATGCGGTTCACGCGCAGCGCGATCGTCTTCAGGCCGTGCGGGCCGTGGTAGACCGCGTACATGCTGGCCATGATCGCGAGCAGCGCCTGCGCGGTACACACGTTCGACGTGGCCTTCTCGCGGCGGATGTGCTGTTCGCGCGTCTGCAGCGCGAGGCGCAGCGCGGGCTTGCCCTGCGCGTCGACCGTCACGCCGACGAGGCGGCCCGGCATCTGGCGCTTGAATTCGTCACGCACCGCGAGATAGGCGGCGTGCGGGCCGCCGAAGCCCATCGGCACGCCGAAGCGCTGCGTGTTGCCGATCGCGACGTCCGCGCCCCAGTCGCCCGGCGGCGTGAGCACGGTCAGCGCGAGCAGGTCGGCCGCGACGACCACGTGGCCGCCGGCCGCGTGGATCGCTTCGGTGAGCGCGCGGTAGTCGCGCACGTCGCCGTTCACGCCCGGGTACTGCAGCAGCACGCCGAATGCATTCGCTTGCGCGGCGTCGGCGGCCGGGCCGGTCTTGACCTCGATGCCGACCGGCAGCGCGCGCGTGCGGATCACTTCGAGCGTTTGCGGCAGCACGTCGTCGGCGACGTAGAACACGTTCGACGTCGGCTTGCCGGTGCGCTGCAGCAGCGTCATCGCTTCGGCGGCGGCGGTGGCTTCGTCGAGCAGCGACGCGTTCGAGATCGCGAGGCCCGTCAGGTCGGCGACCATCTGCTGGAAGTTCAGGAGCGCCTCGAGGCGACCCTGGGAAATTTCGGGCTGGTACGGCGTGTAGGCCGTGTACCACGCCGGGTTTTCGAGCACGTTGCGCAGGATGACGGCCGGCGTGTGCGTGTCGTGGTAACCCTGACCGATATACGAGCGGAACACCTGGTTCTTGTCTGCGAGCGCACGCAGTGCGGCGAGGGCTTCGGCTTCGCTCTTCGGCTGCGCGAACGGGCCGAGCGGCAGCGTTTCGGCGCGGCGGATCGAGGCCGGGATCACGGCGTCGATCAGGGCGGCGCGCGACGGGAAGCCGAGCGTGTCGAGCATGGCCTGCTGGCTGGCGGCGTCGGGGCCGATGTGGCGTTCGGCGAACGCGTCGTGCGTTTCGAGCGCGGCGAGCGAGAGGGGCGTGCGGTTCATCAGGCGGTCCAGGTGTTCGAGCTTCATGGCGTTCCTTGGTCGGCCCAGGCTGGCGCTTCAGCGCCGACTCGGGCCCCATGCTTTGCGGTCGACCCGGAGCGGCGCCTTGACGCCGGCCCGGGTTCCGCGCGGGGCAGGGTGGCTGACCCGTCCCGCGCGATTCAGGGAGGGTTAGTCGATCAGCTTGCTGTAGGCGGCAGCGTCGAGCAGGTTGTCGGTCGACGCGCCGGCCGCGAGCTTGATCTTGAACAGCCATGCGTCATACGCATCGCCATTCACGTCTTCCGGGCTGTCGGCCACGTCCGTGTTGATCGCGACGACTTCGCCGGTCACGGGCGAGTAGATGTCCGACGCGGCTTTCACCGATTCGACGACGCCGATCGCGTCGCCTGCCTTCACTTGCGTGCCGACTTTCGGCAACTCGAGGAACACGATGTCACCAAGCGTGTTCTGCGCGTGATCGGTGATGCCGATCGTCAGCGTGCCGTCCGCCTCGGTGCGGATCCATTCGTGTTCGTCGGTATATTTCAGATCGGCCGGGACGTTGCTCATCGGATGCTCCTGATAAAAGGGTGTGTTCGTTTTGCTGGCGCGCCGCCGGGGCGCGCCGGGTGTGGTGTTGCGCCGGGCGCCATCTCCCGGCTTCCCGGGAGGCGGGCCTCCCGGCCGTTACGCAGCGAGGACCTTGCCGTTGCGCACGAACGGCAGTTTTACCACGCGCGCGGGAAGATTCTTGTCTCGAATTTGAACCTGGACCAGGTCGCCGATCTGGACGGCGGCCGGCACACGCGCGAACGCGATCGATTCCTGCATCGACGGCGAGAACGTGCCGCTCGTGATCTCGCCTTCGCCGTGCGGCGTGACGACTTTCTGGTGCGCGCGCAGCACGCCGCCTGCCTTGCCGTTTTCCTTCTGCAGGATCAGGCCGACGAACGCGGCGCGGGTGCCGTTGGCTTCCAGTGCGGCGCGGCCGACGAAGTCGCGCGGCGTGGAGAGATCGACCGTCCACGCGAGGCCCGCGTCGAGCGGCGAGACGGTGTCGTCCATGTCCTGGCCGTACAGGTTCATGCCGGCCTCGAGGCGCAGCGTGTCACGCGCGCCGAGCCCGCACGGGCGCACGCCGTTTTGCTGCAGCGCGTTCCACAGCGCTTCGACGTGCACGGCCGGGACGATCACTTCGAAACCGTCTTCACCGGTGTAGCCGGTGCGCGCGACGGTGAGATCGCCGAACGGCGTGCCGGCGACCTGCGCGGCGTTGAACGGCTTCAGTTCGCTGGTGGCGGCACGCGCGGCGGGCACCGTCGTCCAGGCCTTTTCGCGGGCGTTCGGGCCCTGAACGGCGATGATCGCGAAATCGCGGCGCGGCGCGATCGTGACGCCGAAGCCGCCTTGCTCGTTCAGCTGGTTGAACCACGCGATGTCTTTCTCGGCCGTGCCGGCGTTGACGACGACGCGGAAGAATTCTTCGGTGAAGTAGTAGACGATCAGGTCGTCGATGACGCCGCCCTGCGGATTGAGCAGGCACGAGTAGAGGGCCTTGCCGGGCGTCTTGAGCTTGCCGACGTTGTTCGCGATCGCATGCTCGAAGAATGCGCGCACGCGGCTGCCGGTGAAATCGACGACGCACATGTGCGACACGTCGAACATGCCGGCGTCGGTGCGCACGGCTTCATGTTCTTCGATCTGCGAGCCGTAGTTGACGGGCATGTCCCAGCCGCCGAAGTCGACCATGCGGGCATTGAGCGCGCGGTGCGCGGCGTTGAGCGGGGTGTGATTCAGTGCAGTCATCGAGGCCTCAGGCAAGGCGCTTGCGCGCGGATCAGAACGGCCATGTGCCGACCACCGCGGCCGATGGCCTGCGAGCGATCCGGTACATGCCCCTCTGTCCTCGATACCTGAGAGATTGCGCTGCCGGCCAGGCCTGGCGAACGCGCGCCCCTTCGGTGGGCAGCTTGCCCGCGCAGCGGATGCGCTGCGGGCTACTGCCGCTCTCCAGAGTGCGGGGAGAGTGTGGCCCGCGCAATGCGCGGACGGGATTCCCCGACGCGGTCGGTCCTTTTGCCTGAGAGTTTGCGGGTGTGCCCCTTCGGCGGCGCAACCGGCTGAAACAGCCCGGTTACACGCTCTCCCGACGCGTGCGGGCGACTGTACGCGAGCGGGTGGGCCTTGTCAATTTGAGCAAAAGAATGTCGCTTCGCGACAAGCGGCGGCAGCCGGTGCCGCCGCTTTTCCGCTCCGGCGGGCGCCGGTGCGTTACTCGCCGATCGCGCGCGCGGCCGTGTCGAGTTCCTGGTTCAGCACGCGCTGCTCGTCGCCGGACAGGCCGCCGCTGTGCTGCGCGGACATGTCGTTCGATTCCTGGCGGATCACGTCGAGGCGATGATGAAGCTGCGCGCCGTACGGCGGCGGGTAGTAGCCGCCGTTCACGCGTGCATCGATGCGGCGGTGCAGGTTGTCGATCCGGCCCTGGATCTGCTGCATCCGCTCGTTCGCGACGACCTGCGGATTCGGCCGCGGCGGGGGCGCCGGGCGGACCGGCTGCTGCGGCTGCACGATACAGGCCGCAAGCGAGGAAACCAGCACGCAGCACACTGCTGCGCGAATCAACCGTTGCATCAACATTCTCCTGACGGATTGGTGTCGGATCGACTTTTTCGAGAAACGCATCAGACCAGTCTGCCGCTGACTTTCGTTCCCCCGGCATTTGTAACCGAATGTTCCGGTTGATCCCCTGCACCGGCGCTGGCCGGATGCCACCGGCCGCCGCGCGGTGTCAGATCGTGCGGCGCACGAACGGCAGCCGGCGGCCGTCGTGCTCGCTCTGCGCGGCGAGCTCGATGATCGTCATCACGTCGACGGCGTCCTGCGCGGTGACGGGGAACGGCGCGCCGTCGCGGATCGATGCGGCGAGCGCGCGGTAGAACTCCGCGTACTGGCCATCGAGCGTCGGCACCGGGCGCTCGACCTCGACGTCGACTTCGCCGTCGAGCACGCGCAGCAGGCCGGGCGGGTTGCCGCCGCCGAATTCGACGTCGTCGGCGGTGAGGCCGGCCTTGAGCTGGTCTTCCTGCGTGTCGAGCCCGAACTTCTGGTAGCTGCCGCGCGTGCCGTGCAGCGTGAAGCGCGCGGGTTCGATCGCCGACAGCGCGCTCGCATGCAGCGCGACGTCCTTGTCCGGATAGCCGAGCTGCAGGTGCACGAAATCGGGCGCCGTGCCGTTGTCGCGGCGCGTCTTGACGGTCGCGCTCACCGTTTCCGGCAGGCCGAACAGCGCGAGCGCCTGATCGATCAGGTGCGGGCCGAGGTCGAGCAGCAGGCCGCCGCCGCGGGCCGGCTCCTCGCGCCAGCGCGTGCGTGGCGTCGGGCGGAAGCGGTCGAAGTGCGACTCGAAAAAGGTCAGCCGGCCGAGCTCGCCCGATTCGACGATGCGACGCACGGTGAGGAAATCGCCGTCCCAGCGGCGGTTGTGGAACGGCGCGAACAGCCGGCTGCGCGCATTCGCGAGCCGCGCGAGCGCGAGCGCCTCGTCGGCGGTGAGCGTGACGGGCTTGTCGACGACCACGTGGCGGCCGGCTTCGAGCACCTGGCGCGCGAGCGCGAAGTGCGTGTCGTTCGGCGTGGCGATCACCACGCACTCGATGTCGTCGAGGCCGAGCAGCGCGTCGAGGTCGGGGACGACGCGCGCGCCCGGATACGCAGCCTGCGCGCGATCGGGCTGACCCGTCGCAATCGCGGCGACTTCAGTGCGGCCGCTCGTGGCGATCACGGGCGCGTGGAACGTCGCGCCGGCGAAACCGAAACCCATCAAACCAATCCTGAGCAATGACGACATGGCAATTCCTGGCTGCGAAGGAAACTAAAGGATGGCGCGCCGAGACGGCGCGAAGACGACCGGCTATTTTGGCATGGCGCCGCCGCTTGCATCGGCGCGTCCGGGCGAAATGCGCGGTGCGATGCGGCGCTTGCGCAAGGAAAGCCGGCATTTTGCGCGGTTCCGTGTGCCGTGCGGGCGGGGTTGCCTGTCTGCCCGTGCGGTGAACGGCTGCCGCCGGGGCGCCGCCCGGCGTCATACGGTTGCGCGCTGCCGCATGGCGGCGGCGACCTGCTCGGCCCACACCGCGCAGGCGGTCGCGCCGGGGTGGAAGCCGTCGGTGGCCATCAGGTGGCGCTCGAGCGGCAGCGCGACGCGCAGGAACGTGCAGTGCGGCTGCGTGGCGGCCCACCCGGCGAGCGCCGTGTTGAGCCGCTTCGCGCGCAGCCCGAGATACCACGCGAGCGGCTGCGGCAGCGCCGGAAAGCGCTCCATCGGCGGCACCGCCGACAGGATCGCGTGCCCGACCCGGAAGCGCGCGGCGAGCAACCGGACGAGCTCGGCCTGCTGCGCCTGCCAGCGGGCCGGCGGCACGCCGCCCGTCACGTCGTTGACGCCGAGCGACGTGACGGCCACGTCGAACGGCTCGGCCGGCTCGGCGGCGAGCCAGTCGACGAGCTCCCGCGTGGTCAGGCCGGTGCGCGCGAGCAGTTTCCAGCTCACGCGATGGGTGGCCGCGAGCGCGCTCGCCAGTTGCCCGGACAGCGCGTCGCGCTGCGTCGCGACGCCGACGCCCGCGGCGGCCGAATCTCCGACTACCAGCACGCGCAGCGGCGGGCCGTCGCCCGCCACGCCGTCGCGCGGGCCGGCGGCCTCGGGCAGCCGCGGCGTGACGCGGCGCACGTAGCGCCCCTGCGCGAACAGCAGCGGGCCGAGGGCGGCGGTGGCGAACGGGTATCCCATGATGTCGATCCGGTGGCGATTCAGGTGACGCAAACGGGCCGGCGCGGGGCGGCGCCGGAGTGGGCATATTGTGGCCGATCGGTGCGCGAAAGGGGCCGGATTGGCCGGACGGACAGGGGGCGGCCGGCCGGTCGGCCCGCGCAGCCCCGTCCGGCGGCGCTCCCGAAAAGCGCGCCGCCGACGTGTTAACATGCGCGTCCTGCCCGCGTGTCCGCTTGCTTCGCCAGCCCGCCGCGCACGGCATCCTCCCGGCGTTCCGCCGTCAACCGCAACACCATCCGCCATCATGTCCGCAGGCCTGAATCCCGCCCAGAACGAAGCGGTGCGCTACCTCGACGGTCCCTGTCTCGTGCTCGCCGGCGCGGGCAGCGGCAAGACCCGCGTGATCACGCAGAAGATCGCGCACCTGATCGAAGCGAAAGGCTTCGAGCCGCGCCACATCGCTGCCGTCACGTTCACGAACAAGGCGGCCGCCGAAATGCGCGAGCGCGTGTCGAAGCTGCTCGAGGGCAAGACGCTCACCACGCCCGGCAAGGAAGGCCGCAAGGTGCCCGTCAACCAGCTCACCGTCTGCACGTTCCACTCGCTGGGCGTGCAGATCCTGCGCCAGGAGGCCGAGCACGTCGGCCTGAAGCCGCAGTTCTCGATCATGGATTCGGACGACTGCTTCGGGATGATCCAGGAGCAGATCGGCACGACCGACAAGGGCCTGATCCGCAAGATCCAGAGCACCATCTCGCTGTGGAAGAACGGCCTGATCATGCCCGACGAGGCGATGACGATCGCGGCCAACGAGGACGAGCACCAGGCCGCGCTGGTCTACCGCAACTACGTCGCGACGCTGCATGCGTACCAGGCGGTCGACTTCGACGATCTGATCCGCCTGCCCGCCGAGCTGTTCGCGAAGAACGAGCCCGTGCGCGACCGCTGGCAGAACAAGCTGCGCTACCTGCTGATCGACGAATACCAGGACACCAACGCGTGCCAGTACGAGCTGCTGAAGCAGCTCGCCGGCCCGCGCGCGGCGTTCACGGCGGTGGGCGACGACGATCAGGCGATCTACGGCTGGCGCGGCGCGACGCTCGAGAACCTCGCGCAGCTCGGCAAGGATTTCCCGAAGCTGCACGTGATCAAGCTCGAGCAGAACTACCGGTCGACGGTGCGCATCCTGACCGCCGCGAACAACGTGATCGCGAACAACCCGAAACTGTTCGAGAAGAAGCTGTGGTCCGAGCACGGGATGGGCGATTCGATCACCGTCACGCCGTGCAACGACGAGGAGCATGAAGCCGAATCGGTCGTGTTCCGGCTGTCCGCGCACAAGTTCGAGCGGCGCGCGCAGTTCCGCGACTACGCGATCCTGTATCGCGGCAACTTCCAGGCGCGGATCTTCGAGCAGGTGCTGCGCCGCGAGCGGATTCCGTACGTGCTGTCGGGCGGCCAGTCGTTCTTCGACAAGGCCGAGATCAAGGATCTGTGCGCGTACCTGCGGCTGATCGCGAACGCCGACGACGATCCCGCGTTCATCCGCGCGGTCACCACGCCGCGCCGCGGGATCGGCAACACGACGCTCGAAGCGCTCGGCTCGTTCGCGGGCCAGGCGAAGGTGTCGCTGTTCGAGGCCGTGTACATGGGCGGGATCGAGGCGCGGCTGTCCGCGCGCCAGGTCGAGCCGCTGCGGATGTTCTGCGACTTCATCCAGCGCCTGACCGAGCGTGCGGACAAGGATCCCGCCACCGCTGTGCTCGACGACATGATGGAGGCGATCCACTACGAGGCGTACCTGTACGACGCGTTCGACGAACGGCAGGCGCAGTCGAAGTGGCAGAACGTGCTCGAATTCCTCGAATGGCTGAAGCGCAAGGGCACCAAGCCCGAGAAGGAGGCCGTCGACGGCGAGGCGGAAGGCTTCCACAACGCGGACGGCCTGGCCGATACGGGCAAGAACCTGCTCGGCCTGATCCAGACCGTCGCGCTGATGTCGATGCTCGAGGGCAAGGATGAAGATCCGGACGCCGTGCGGCTGTCGACCGTCCACGCGTCGAAGGGGCTCGAGTATCCGCACGTGTTCCTGGTCGGCGTCGAGGAAGGCATCATGCCGCACCGCGGCAGCTCCGAGGATGACGGCCCGATCGACAACGAGCGGATCGAGGAGGAGCGCCGGCTGATGTACGTCGCGATCACGCGCGCGCAGCGCAGCCTGCACCTGAACTGGTGCAAGAAACGCAAGCGGGCGCGCGAGACGGTCGTGTGCGAACCGTCGCGCTTCATCCCGGAGATGGGGCTCGACGATGCGCCGCCGCCCACACCGGAAGAGGCGCCGATGTCGCCGAAGGACCGGCTCGCGAGCCTGAAGGCGTTGCTGCAGAAGTGACCTGGCGGTGCCGCCGCCGCGCGCACGGCGGTCCGGCGATCCGGCGGTCCGCCGACAAAACAAAACCCCCGCGATGCGTATGCGTCGCGGGGGTTTTTTACTGACGGCCGGGCGGGGTTACTTCGACGCGTTGACCATGTAGTCGACGGCGGCCTTCACGTCGGCGTCCGACGCGTTCGACCCGCCCTTCGGCGGCATCGCGCCCTTGCCGTGCAACGCGTAGTTGTAGACCGTGTCCATCGAGTCCTTCAGGCGCGGCGCCCAGTCTTCCTTGCTGCCGAACTTCGGCGCGCCGAGCACGCCCGCCGCGTGGCAGGCCTGGCAGGTCGACGTGTACAGCGCCTTGCCGGCGTCGGCGCCGGCCGGGGCGGCTGCTGCCGCGGGCGCTTCGCCGGCCTTCGGGATCGCGGCGATCGCAGCCTGGGCCGCGGCGACCTGCGCGCTGGCGGCGTCCGCCGCGCCCGACGCGGCTGCGGCGCCGCTGGCGGGTTGCGCCGCGTTGGCGGCCGGCGCGGCCGGTTCGGGGAAGTTCGCGCCGTCGTTGTTCGCCATGTAGACGATCGCACGGGCGATTTCATAGTCGCTGACGTCGTCGGGGCTCGTGCCGCCGCGCGGCGGCATCGCGCCCTTGCCGGCCAGCGCCGTCTTCAGCAGCGTGTCGAAGCCTTGCGAGATGCGCGGCGCCCAGTCGTCCTTGTTGCCGAACTTCGGCGCGCCGGCGGCGCCCGTGCCGTGGCAGGTCACGCAGACGGCCTTGTAGACTTCCTCGCCGGTCTTGTACGTGCGGGGCGCGTTAGCGTCCTTCACGTCGACCTTGGCGAGCGGGGCGACACGTGCGGCGACCTGTTCGTCGGATAGCGCGTCCGTGCCGGCGCCGGCACGGAACGCATGGTTCGCATAATTGGCGAACAGGACGATCAGGATGATCGGAATCGCGAACGACGCGATGATGACGGCAATCAGTTGCCCGGGGGTTTTGACGGGAGATTCGTGGGGTGCTTCGCTCATGCTTGCCTCGTCTCCGTGATTAGGAATTGTGAGCGCGGTGCAACGGCAAATGGCAGTCCAATGAAGCCCGGTCGATTATAGACGGAACGTTTACATCACGGCGAGCGGTGCGATGGCGCGTGTTTACCCGCACGCGGCCCGGCCCGGCGGGGATTCGTCGGGCAAGGTGGACGCGTCATGGGAAACCGGGTATCCTTGCCGTCTTGCCAATCGTGGGTGGCCTGTATATTGGGGTCGCTTCACTGTCACAGGCGCCCGTAGCTCAATGGATAGAGTACTGCCCTCCGAAGGCAGGGGTTGCTGGTTCGATCCCAGCCGGGCGCGCCAAGCCTGATAAGGCTTCCAGCGGTTTCGCTACTTCATCGTTTTCTCCCACTTCAGTGAAATTACAGTCAGCCGGCGGCGACGTGCAGCTCGGCGGCCTGCGTGTGCGACTGGACCCACTGCGTCAGGTGGTCCGCTGACAGGTGTGCGTAGCGCTGCACCATTTCCAGCGTCTCCCAGCCGCCCAGCTCCTTCAACACTTGCAGCGGCGTGCCGCGCTGCACATGCCAGCTCGCCCAGGTGTGGCGCAGGTCGTGCCAGCGGAAGTCGCGGATGCCGGCGCGCTTCAGTGCTTTGCGCCAGGCTTCGGTCACGGTCTGATAGACCGGCCGGCCGTGATACACAAACACGCTGTCGACGAACTCGGGCGCGCGCTTCTTCGCGCGCTGGCGCAGCAGCACGGCGATCGCCGTATCTGAGAGCGGCACCGTGATCGCCTTCTTCGCCTTCGCCTGGTCCGGATGAATCCAGGCGACGCGCCGCACGATGTCGACCTGCGACCACTGCAGCCCGGTCACGTTCGAGCGGCGCAAGCCAGTCTCGAGCGCGAAGCGCGCCATGTCGGCCAGATGATCCGGCAACTCGGCGAGCAACCGTTCGGCCTCGGCCGGCGTGAGCCAGCGAATCCGCTTCTGCACGATCTTCGCGCGCTTCGTGACCGGCACGCGGTCCAACCATTCCCACTCGACGGCCGCGTTCAGCACGGCCTTCAGCACGCCGATGACGCGCGTCACGGTGCCGGCGCTGACACACTGATCGGTGGTCACGATCCCGCCCTTCGTGCGGATCACCTTCGGTTCCCTCCGTTTGGCGAGCGCGATCGCGTCGATGCGGTTGCGGTCGATGTCGGCCAACTCGACGCCGGACAGGTGTTGGTCAAGCCAGCGCAGGTGCGTTTTCGACGTTTCCAGGCTCGGCAGCCCTTCGCGATCGCTGACATATCGGACAACCGCATCGTTCCAGGTGTAGCGGGGCCTGTGGCCGAGCTTCGCCTGGTTCCACAGCTCGACCTTCAGGCGGTCGTAGAACTCCCGGGCCTGCGCTTTGTTGCTGGTGCCAGTGCTGCCTTGTACGACCGGACCGCCACCAGGCGGGGTGAGCCGGTAATACCAGTTGGGACTGCTACTGCGTTTATAGAGCGACATTTTTTAACTTCCTCCTGCTGATCGCCCTGCACAACTCGCGGGATCCATTCTCCGGCGAGGTAGCGCTGCAGGGCAACCGTCGAAAACATCCAGCGCTTGCCGACCTTGCGGCCTGGCAGCTCGCCGGCCTTCGCTTTCAGGCGCACCGTCTCGGGATGCGCGCCGAGTATCACCGCCGCGCCGAGCAGGTCGACCGTGCTCGGCGAGGCCGCGCCCGTGTCTCGCGTGGGGGGAGCACACGCAGCGCAACTAGGGGATTGGGGGATAACGCCGAATCTGCTCATAACTGATTGAATTCGTTGAGTATTACCTGCCCCCATTTGCCCCGAATGAAGCGGGGCGCGCGTTTTGATTCGGGGCACAAAAAATAGGCAGCGTCCGCAACTGAGGGCAAAACGGGCATGACTCGGGGCATTGCGTCCGAGTCGATTCCTTGCCTCTCTTCGTATTCTTTCTTCTTCTTTTTCAATGAATTAGAGAGAGAAGAGAAAGGGGCGACGGCGGCCGACGCCAAAATCGGACTAGGGGCAAAACTGGCATGAGTGGGGGCAAAATCGCCATGCCTCGGGGCAGCACTCGCTTCAAGAATCAATGACTTACGAGCGGTCACCCTCGAAATCCCCGAGTTTTCTGCGCTGCCCGCCCGTTCCCTGTGGAAACAGCGGTCCCGGCGGCCCCCCTCCCTCAAGGGCGGCGTAGTTGCCCGGCCGTTTCGACTTGCGGGGGGGATGGGGGGAAGCGGACAGCACGGCGGCCGTGTGACGACGTGCGCCGATTGCTGCGCGCATCGACGCACGCACCGAAAACCCGAATACAGGGCCGCTACGCGGCCAGAAAGCATGAGGGAAGGGGTACGGCCGCACGGCGGCCGCATCGGCTGAGAGGGCGTCACGCTGTTGCCCCTTGCAGTGCGTCGGTGGCCAGGTCTTCACGGATCGATACGTGCAGGCCGAACGCCGCGAGGCGTTCGAGCGAGATCGGCGTGAGGTAGCGTACGCGGCGCGTGTAGATGCGGCGCTCGACCTCCTTGTCGCCGACGATGACGCCGGCGTGCTTGAGCTGCGCCTTGAACACGCGGTCGGATTTCACGGGCAGGCCGTTCCACTTGTCGCGCAGCGCGCTTGTGTGGGCGATGTGGTCCATCACGTGGCCGGTGTTGATGAGCAGGCAGAACTCGCCGTCGACCGTATCGAAGGTGTACGGGTGCTTGTAGTTGCTGCAGTCCATTTCCGACAGCGCGGTTTCCATGATCCAGACCCACGGTTCGCGATCGGCGCTCGTCTCGGCGATGTGCCCGTTCATTTCGGCGAGCAGGTCGCGCGGGAAGTCCCCTTCGCTCGGGTCCATGCCGGCGAACTCGCACAGGTAGCGCCAGGCGAGCGCGACGGCCGCATAGTTGCCCGCCATCCGCTTCGCGCCGTCGTCCTCGCCGCTCGCGCGGCAGTTGGCCAGCGCCTTGTCGCGCAGCGTCGCGTACTGGTCGGACACGGCGCGCTTGTCCAGGCCGGCGAGGAATTCGAGCCACTGGCGAACCGGGAAGCGCGGCAGGTCGTCCGGCATCAGCGGGCCGCGCTTGCCGGTCAGCGTCGTGCGCACGAGCTTGCCGAGCAGGCTGCGCACGGGCACGTCTTCGCCGGCCAGCATCACGGGCGCACACAACAGGTATTCCGTCATGTCCGTGCCTCGACGCGTCACGGTGTACTGGTAGTTCTCCTGCAACAGCCCGACCGCCTTGTCGATCACGTCCTGCCGGCGGGCGGACAGCTCTTCCCATCCGACCGGGTGGCTCGTGTGGCTGATGCTGGTCACCAGGCGGAACTCGGTCTGCAGCGACTGCCCGGAGAACATCGTGAACGCGAGCGAGCGTTCAAGCCGCTTGATGAGCGTCGACTTACCGGCGCCCTTGTTCGCCTGGATCGTGATGTGCGGCCAGAAGCCGAGCAACGCCTTCAGGTGGCCGCCGAGTGCCCACACGAGCGGGATCGTCGCCGCGTTCTGCTTGAACGTCGCCTGGTACGCGGTAATGACGCGGCGCGCGTCGCTGGCCGGGCCGGTCGGGAAGGTCAGGTTGTGATAGGGGCACTGCTTGTCGGCTTCGGTGAAGTAGCAGTCCGGTCCCTCGTTGACGATCAGACGGCCATCGCGCCAGGCGAGCCCGACGAAGTTCGCCGCCTGGCGTGCGCCGAGGTCGGCGCCGCGCTCCAGGATGTTGACCATGCGCTTGAACGGCGCCGGCGCCCAGATCGGGCCGAACTTGCCCCACTGGTCGACGTTGTGGAGCTGGTCGTCGAGCATCACGCGGCGCACGAGCTGCGCGCCGTGGCGCGGCGCCTGGACCGATACGGCGAAATAGACGGTGGGTGCCTGATCAGCGTCGCCCGTCATCGTCGACGTCGCGCTCGCCACGGACACGCGGCTAATGCCGGCGATGCGGAAGCCGCACAGGTCCGTCATGACGGGCGTTTCGACGCCGCTTTCCTCGTTCTTGTCCATCTTCGTGATGTAGCTGGTGAAGTCCGGCCGCACGCGGAAACGCCAGTACTGCGCGAAGTCGTGCGACGGCAAGAAGATGCGCGGCCGGCCGCGACGCGTGGCGTCGCCGGCGAGGCCGGCGATGAGCCACGGCTCGAGCTGGTCGAGTGCGCGCTGCAGATCGGCCGGGCCGCGCAGTTGCAGGTAGTCGTTCACGTCGTTGATCGGCTTGACGGCTTTCTCGCCGTCCGCGAGGTCGGCGAACCAATTCGCCTGGTCGACGAGCACGGCGCTGATGTTCAGTGCCGTCAACCGTTCGTAGAGCGCCCAGGCAGCTTCTGGCCCGGGCCGGCGGCCGGCGCGCGGGTGGCCGTCCGCGAACGGCTCGTCATTGTCCAGGCAGATCACGACCTGTTTGCCGCGCAGGAACGCGAAGTCGATGCCGTCGACGTTCGCCAGGCCGCGCAGCGCGAGCGCGGCCGCGCCAGGGGTCGCGCAGGTGTCGATCGACAGCGCATTGATCGCGCTTTCGACGATGAACACGCGCTTCGCCTTGTCGAGCCGGCGAGGGTCGGCGGTCCAGCCGTAGCCCGCTTTGTCGCCCTGGGTCTGCGTCTTGACGCCGCCGTTGAGCGCGGGATCGACGTAGCGCATGTCGACGGCGACGACGCGCGCGTCGCCCGGTGCGCGCACGATGAACGCCGCGGCCGGGCCGGCGTGGCCGACTTCGCCGGCGGCGACCTTCGAGCTGGTCCAGGTGTTGAAACCGAGCGAGCGCGCTGCGATCGCCGCGTCGATCGCAGCGGCGGAAATGCCGCGGCCGCCGAGGTATTCGCGCACCTGGTCACGCTCGGCGAAGCACCGATCGGCGATGTATTCGACCGTCGTTTTCTCGCGGCGCTCTGCGGGCGCCTGGCGATCGAGCGGGATGCCGTATGCATCGTGCAGGTAGCGCACCGCGTCGGCGACCGTGCCGCCGCGCGCGTGAATGACCAGGTCGATGCACGAGCCGCCGACGTCGGCGCTATGGTCGCGCCAGCCGGTGCCGTGTTTCGGGTGATTCACGTAGATCGACAGTGACGGGCTTTTGTCGTCGTGCTGCGGCGAGTGGTATAGCGCGCGGTCGCCGCCGCGGCCGCGCTTCAAGCCGAGGCGATCGGCGAGGTCGTGCAGGTCGATGCGTTGTTTCAGTTCGTCGATCGAGGCCATCGTTATTGCTGTTGGTGCAGGGAAAGGGCGGCAGGGTTGCCGGGTGTCGCGGGGCTGTCGACGAGCGCGCGGAGCGCGCCGGCCGACGCGGGGAAGGCAAGCGCAAGGCGATCGCCGAGGACGCTGACGAACAGGGCGAGCGC
Organism: Burkholderia sp. HI2714; assembly: GCF_002223085.1. Lineage (NCBI taxonomy): Bacteria > Pseudomonadati > Pseudomonadota > Betaproteobacteria > Burkholderiales > Burkholderiaceae > Burkholderia > Burkholderia sp. HI2714. The sequence continues at coordinate 32,166 of NZ_NKFM01000006.1, forward strand.
GGCGATGCGTTGCATGCCGCCGGGTTCATGGTCGAAGCGAAGCACGTCGGCGGCTGCCGCGATGGAAGCCGCGAGCGCGGCATCGTGAGGGATAGTCGTGTGCTTCATGCGGCGGCGCCTCCGAGGATGTCGTGATGGTTCTGTTGCAGGCGCTGAACGGCGTGCTGCAGCTCGTAGCGCGAGGTGATCGCCTGGTCGAGCATGGTGCGCAGGCGCTTGCGGTTGCGTTCGAGATTCGACGTCGCGTTCGCGAGGGCTGCGGTACGCGTCGCGCCGTGGCCGATGCGCATGCCCGATATCAGGTGCGTGACGACGCACTTTTCGGGGTGGCCGTCGTGCAGGTGCGACTCGGTGTGAATACCGAATGCGGCGCCGGCATCGTTCGGGATGACGACGTGATCGCCGGCGACGGTGCGCAGGCCGGCCGAAGTCAGCAGTTCGTAGCGGATGGTGGGCTCGTTCGTCATCGTGTCAGCTCCGCGGCGGCACAGACCAGGCCAGCGCTGCGACCAGGACGACCATTGCGATGACGCCGATCACGAAAGCGATCGGCCGGGCGAGCCGAACGTCGAACAGGCGCAGCACGTCGGCGGCTAGGTAGTAGACGCCGGTGAGAGAAAGGGAAAGCATCAGCAGCACGCCGATGCTGAAAACGTAGGGCTTCATGATGTGGTTCCAGGTGAGTGCGCCGGCGGCCGGCGCGGATGGTTCAGTCGAAGTCGTTCGCGGCGCGGCGCTTCCCGTCGATGGCTGGCAATTCGGACGCGGGTTCTCGATCGCGCCACACGTTCGCCGTGCATTTGAAGGCGTGGCGGGCAGCCGGGCACAAGGCGTCGAAATTCCCGACCATGCGCAGGCGGCGCCACATCGCGCGCAGGTCGAGGTCGGTGAGGGGCGCGCGCATCGGATCAGTGCAGAACGATGGGCGTCAGGACAGGCATGCCGGCGTCGGCGTCCCAATGACAGCCCAACACGTAGCCGAGCCGGCGGGCGGTGCCGACGAACACGAGCGGATCGATGTCGGCGCGCCACAGTGCGCGCAGGTATTCGCGGCGCTTGTCGAGCGACAGGCAAGTCGGATCGAACTGCATCACGACGGCGGTAGAGGCGAGGGTGGCCATGCGATCTCCTTTTTTTGGGCAAAAAAAGCCCCTCGCGCCGGTTAGGCACGATGCGAGGGGAAAACAGGGGAAAGGGGTTTAGGTCGCTAGACGGGCAGTTCGAGCTGCTCGACGAGACGCTCGCGCACGTTTGGTGAGAGCGGCAGGTGTAGCGACAGATTCGGGGTCGCGGACGGCGACAAGGTGCGCGCGAACTCCATGTTCACGATGTAGGTGTGGCCGCACTCGACGTTGTTGCACTGGAAGGTGACTTCCCGGAAGGTCTGGGACATTTCGCGGCTGCTGCGCGCGGTCGCGCGCGTGCGGCAGTGCGGGCAGCGGTTCAGGATTCGCATGTCGGCTTACTCCGGACGAGGTACAAGGCGCGGCCGCGGCCGTTCATCTGCTTGGCAGTGCGGCGAAGGCGGCGCTTGGCGAGCCACTCGACTGTCGCTTCTAGGGAGGGCAGGTCGTGCAAGGTGCGCACGCGTTCCAGCACGTCGCGGTCGGCGTCCGAGAGGGCAATTTCCGTGCTGGTTTCGGGCATCGGTGGAGCTACTCATTGTTGGCGGTTCGGTGCCTTCGCTCAGGCGCCGGCGCGGTCCAGAATCGAGGTGTTGCGTTCGGCGAGTACAGCGGTCGCTTCGCGCATCACGATGTCGCGGATTAGCACGGCGAGTTGCTCGCCCTGGTAGTTCGCGAGCGCCGTGAGAACGGCCTGCTCGTAGTCGTCGAAGCGGACGGTGTGCTTGTTGTTGCGGATGCGCTTGGGATCGGGATACATGCAGGCTCCTCAATTCACGAGCGGGCGGAACGGGAACGTGGGATGGCGCGCAGCTCGCTCGCGCCGATGCGGATCAGCTCGCGCGCCATGCTCGAAATCGAGCGATTGCGCTGCTCAGCGAGCTGTTCGAGCTCGTCGCGTTCCGTGGAAGTGAGCCGGACGTACACGGGCTTGTCCGACAGGGTGCCGCGTGGCGATCGGCGCGGGCCTTTGGCGGTAGTCATGGTCGGTATACTTTGATAGTTAGCCTTGCGTTACGGTTAGGCTAGTGTAATGAGCTCAAACGAGCACGTCAATTAAATTATAGGTTCATATGAACACGATAGGCACGCGTTTGAGGGAAGAGCGCTTGCGGCTCGGACTGAGCCAAGACGAATTTGCAGCGGTAGGGGGCGTGTTACGCCGTGCGCAATCGAATTACGAAGCGGACGAGCGGTCGCCCGACGCGAAGTACCTGAGCGCGGTCGCCGAACTCGGCGTTGACGTGGTTTATGTATTGCGCGGTAGGAGGTCCGCCTCTAGTGAACAAGGCGTCGATGTGGACCCGGGGGACGACGAGCGCTATTTCATCGATTGCTTCCGACAACTCAACGAGACAGGCAAAGCAACCCTGCAGTCGTTTATTGGCAGCGTTCTAAATCAAGCCGTCATGCTCAAGACGGGCACGCCGCAGCGAGCAAAACGCCTGCCGGAAAATCGCCGCGCAGCGCTGGACCAGCGGGCAGCGGAAAACGTGGATCGTGCGATGGCGGAAATCGAGCGTTTGCGCGCCGAGCGGGCTGCGAAGGACGGAAAGAAGTAGTCCGGGCGCGTCGTCGCGCGCGGGCCATTCTTCACACAAACACTGTATATCCATCCAGTATTGGGTTAGCATCCTGAAAGCCGGCGATGCTGGCGACGTGGACGGATTCCGAGGCAACCACGTCGTGTTGAGTGCCGCCGGTCCGTGAACGTGTTTGTGAGGGACCAGAAGAATGAGCATCGACATGAAGCACAACAACGGCTCGGTCGGCGTGTTGACGGCTGCCGATCGTCACGCGGACGCACGCGCCGGAGCAACGGGCGGGATACGATTCCGTTCGGACCTGACTGGAAGCGAGCGCGATGTTGCGCGCGCTGCGATCGACGATGCCATGCAGTCTGTCGGCCAGGTGCTCGAAGTTGCGCTTCAGGCGATGGGAAATCTTCGTGTTGCACGCGCGGCGCTTGGGCGGTGCGACGACGGGCCGCCAATCCGTGCGAATATGAATGATCGCTACAATTCGTAGCTGACCGTCTCCCATAGCAAGCAACCTGAAGCCCGCCGTGTGCGGGCTTTTTACTTTCCGCCTTTCTTGAAATGCGACCGGTGCCGCTCGGTCGTCGGATCGTCGCGCATTTCGAGGTCGAGCCCGGTCGTGAATCCGCCGTCACTGTCGATGGTGTGCGTTGCCTTCTTCACGAGCCACGCGGTTTCGTCGATTTCGGGCTTGAAGCCCGACAGCGTGACCGGCATTTCGGGGAACAGATCGGCGCGGCCGCGCGCGAGCGAATAGCGCATCGTCGCCTGGCTGCGCTGCATTCGCTTGAACTCGGCCTGCGCCGCGGCTCGCGCTTCGGCCTCCGTCGCGTAGTCCTCCGGCAGCACCTTCACATTCTTGTTGTTCTCCCCGCCAACGATGACCGACTTCCGCTTCGCCTTGCCGTTCGAATGGTAGTGCGCGCGCACGGCCGAGTAATTTTCCCGTTCGGACACGTGGTACGCATGCTGGTCGCCGCTCGCGCGCGTCAGATTCAACACCTCGAACGATTTCCCGCTGACGGTCTTGCCGGTGCCGATCGGCGTGAAGAGCAGCCGCAAATCCTTGACGTTCATCACTGCGTCGTAGCGCTTCGCCAGGCGCGTCAGAAACGACATATCGCTTTCGTGCGTCTGGTCGATATGCGCGATCACGATCTTCGCCAACGCGTCGGCGACGGCCGGCGTGAGCTTGTAGCGGGCGGCGATCGCGCGCACGATCGAGCCGATCGTTTGCTTATGCCAGCTCTTCTCACGACGCTCCTGCATACCATTCGACATCGAGGCCGAGCGCGCGCGTACGACGAGCGTATCCGGCGCGCCGTTGTGCTCGAACTCGGTCACGACGAACGTGCCCTTGTCGACGAGCTGCTCGCCGGCCCAGCCGATCGACACCTTGATTTCGTCGCCGCGCTTCGGCAGCGCCAGATCGCCGCGCGAGTCGTCGAGCACCAGGTCGACCGTATCCGCATCATCAGAGCGCGATTCCGTGAGGGTCAGCGATTCGAGCCGCGGCAGGAACCGCCGCGAGATGTCGCGGCCGCCGAGCGTGATGCGGTAGTCGGCCATCGGCTCAACACGTTCGAGCCGATACACGGCTGCGTTCGAGTGTTCGGTCGCGCGCGTCGTCATGCGTTCGGCTCCGCGTTCGCTGCGTCATCGGCATCCGCATCATCGACAAGCGCTGCATCCTGGTCGATGCGCAGCGCATCGTCGTCGACGCATTCGAGCGTCAACGTGAATTCGATCCTGCGCGCTGTGCCTTCGCGGGTGAAGTAACGACGCGTTTCGTCGAGCCCCACGATGAGGTACGCGCCATAGACGGTCCCAAGACCGTCGACCAACACGTACGCTTCGCCGACGTTCGCCATCTGGACGAGCTGGTCGATCGACGCGCTCGTGCCGATTTGATCCGGCGCAATGAGGCCGTCGAGCGTGATGACATCGTCGCCCTGGCCGGTGTACTGGCGAGCATCGCGTGCGCCGATACGCGACTTCTTCGGATGCTTCCAGTTCCGGCGCCGCTTCAGTTCGTGGAAGGGGGCGGTAGTCAGGCTGAACACGAATTGATCCAGCGACAGCAACATGGGACAGATCCTCCGTGAATGTCAGTCGGACAGGCGCGAGCCGGCGCGCGCACGTTGTGCGCGTTCGCGACGATCCAGCTCGGCGGCTACGGCGCGTGCGATCGCGCGCGGATCGTCGCCGGCCTGCGGGTAGATGTTGATGACGATCGGCGCGGGAGCGACGGCCGATGCAGACGACGCTGCAGCCGGACCCGACGCCGCGATCGGCGGCCGCCGGTCGATTGGCACGAGCGGCGCGGCCGTCGACAGCGCGGGCGTACCGAATCCGGTCACGGCGGCCGTCGCGAGCCCGAGCGCCGCGCGCGCGACGCTGCGCTGCTCGCCAGCCATGCCGAGCGCCGCCCCCTCACCGACGAACCCGCCCAGCTCGGCGAACACGCGGCTCGGGCTGTGAATGCCGAGCTTTTCCTTGAACCACGTGACGGTCGAGTTGGCGACGTTCGTGATGGCTTCCTTCACGGCGCCGAGGCCGTTCGTGATGCCGTTGACCAGGCCGGATATCAGGTTGGCCCCGAATTCGGCCATTTTCTCGGCGACCCTGGCGGCCACCACGATGATGTTCGCGAGCCATTCGCCAAAGCCCCGGCCCGCGTTGCTGGCCTTGTCGAGGCTTTCCTTACTGGCGTCGACCGGCCCCAGCAGGCGGGTAATCCAATCCCACACGCCCTTGACGGCATCCATCAGCCAATTGAACGCAGGTTTGAGCGGCTCGAACATCGCGCCGAGCACGCCGAATACGCGGGTGAAAATCGGCGCGAGCGGTTGCAGACCTTCGGTCAACCCCTGCCAGAAGCCCGAGAAAAATGCCTTGATCGGCTCCCAGTATCGAACGATCAGCAGCGCAGCCAGTGCGATACCGGTAATGATGAGGCCGACCGGATTCATGAGCGCGACGCGACCGACGAACATCAGCGTCTGCGCGAGCCCGCCGAGTGCGGCGCCGACGCCGTTGATTGCGCCGACCGCACCGCTTTTGATGAGGCCGCCTGCACCCTTGAGCGCGTCGACCGACATCCCGGCGACGCCGCGGCTGCCGGCATACTGCCTGGCGGCAGTCCAGCGCGAGGCCATTGCCGCGCGCGACGCAGCGGCCTGGGCGGCGACGGCGCGCCATACCTGCGCCGTGTATTGCCGTGCGGCGAGCAGTCCGCTTTTCATCGACGAGGTAGCCGAGCGCCCCCATTGCGCGACGGTCGACACGGCCGCGCGGCCGGCGGCCGGAATGCCTTCGCGCAGCGTCCGCGCGTAGCCGCGCAACGTTGTCCAGGCCGCGCGCGGGGACGACGCCGACCAGGCGGCGGCCAGGGCGGTGCGCATGCGGGCGGCAGTTCCGCGCGCGGCGTTTCCGACAACCGAGAATCGGGACGCGGCCCCCGACAACCGCCCGAAGCCTGCGGCGCTCGCGCTGAGCGTGCGCGCGAGGAAACCGCCCTGGATGCCGAGCGTTGCCATGCTGAAGCGCACGATCGCGAGCGGCCCGAGGATGCCCGCGAGCACGATCGTGAACGTACCCATCACCACGAGCAGCGCGGCGAACGCGGCGAGCACGGACAAAATGACCTTTGCCGCGGCCCCGTGACGCTGGATCAGGCCGATGAGGCCGCCGAGTATTTCGCGCGTCTTGTCCAACGCCGCGTTGTACAGCGGCGCGATGCGCTCGCCGATCTCGCGGCGCAGGTCGCGGGCTTTCGCGAGAAGGTCGTTTTCCTTGCCCTGGGTTTGCAGCGCGCCGAGCTTCGCCGCTTCGTCGATACCGTATGCGCCGCGGTTCAGTTTTTCGTTCTTGTGAATCTGGTCTCGTTGCATATACATGGTCGAGAACAGGTTCGCGGCCGTCCGGTTGGTGAAGATCGTCGAAATCATGTCTTTCACCTTGTCCGGATCGGTGATGCCCTTCTTCGCCATCTGCGGGAGCAACACCTTTTCCAGCCATTCGAGCGGCGACGCCTTGAACAGATCGCCGCCCAGCAGCGCGCCGGGTTTGATCCGTTTGATCATCCCGATCTTGTTGTATTCGACGTTCTTCTTGTCGACCAGGCCGAGATTCATCATCTCCTGCGCCGCGCGCACGGTCGTCTTGCCCTGGTAGACGTTGCTGTACGCGGACATGAGGCCCGTGCCGACGCCGTGGCCGCCCATTTCCTGAATCAGCGGTTCCATCTGGTAATAGAACGCGTCCTGACGCATCTGCTTCGCGGCGACGCCGCCCGTCTGGATGAAGTTGCGCCACTCGTCGCCGCCGACGCGGCCGCCCGTCGCCGACAGCACCTTCTGGACCATGTTCGCTTCGTTCTTGAACGTTGCTTCGTCTTTCGTGCCGCCGCGCAGCTCGATCACCTTCAGCATGTTCATGAATTTCTCTTCGTTCGCGTGTGCGTCTTCCGCCCCGAACAACGCTTCGTTGGCGAACTTCATCTTCGCGAGCGTTGGCATCACCATCTGCGCGTGATGCTCGTCCGCGAAGATCGACAGTGCGTCGCGCATCAGCGTCATGTTGTCGGACGTGCTGACGCCCATCATGTTCATCGCGCGCACGTACTTCTCGGCGTCCTGTGTCGCGTGGTCGCCGAGGCCGAGCGCCGTGATGCGCGCACGCTCGTTCGTCATCTTCTTCGCTTCGTCGAGCGTGCTGCCGAGACCGCCGAGCATGCGCATGCCGGTCGAGCGGGCGGCATATCCGCCGATCGCCATTCCGCCGGCGACGCCCTGCATCGCCTGCATCTTGCCGCGCGCCGCGGCGAGCTTTCTGTCTCGCTCCGTCAGCGCTTCGAGCTGGCGCGTCTGTGCCTGCATCGCGGCCGTCGTCGACGCGATGTTCGAGCGCAGGGTGCGCTCGTGCTGCGCAAGGTTGCGCGTCTCGATACCGGCCTGCGCGAGTCGACCGCGCATCTCGTCGACGGCGGCCGTCTGTTTCTTCTGCTCAGCGCGAAGCCGCGAGGCCGCCTGGCGGGCACGCGCCATGTTGTCGACCATCTGCCGAGTCGGCGGGCCGAACGCGTGCAGTGAGCCGGCGAGCGCCCTCACGTTGGATTGCGCCGCGCCGAGCTTCTTCGTTGTGTCGGCGAGCCCGGCGCGCATCTCGCGGAACGAGGCGACGGCCTTCTGCTGCTTGCCGAGTTCGGCAAGCTCGCCGCGCGTTGCCTTCAACGACTGCGCGAGCCCCTTGTTGCTGTTCAGCATGTTCCGCAGGGGCTTCGTCCAGTTGTCGACCATGTCGAACATGACGCGCAGTTTCAGGGCGTTGTCCATCGTTACTCGTGTCCGCTTCGTATCCGGGCGCGCTCGCGCCAATCCATCAGCTCAGAAAGGGAAAAGTCGTCCATGTCGTGCGGTGTCCAGCCGAACACCGTCGCGACATCGGCCATCGCGTCCTCTACGCGCTCTGGGATTCCATGCTCGCTTTCAGCGCCTTCGGCATCAAAAAACCCGCGAAGATACCCCCCAACGCAACGAGGTCGGCCGGGTCCATCAACGTGACATCCATCTCGGTCAGCGTCGGTGTGCTGATGCGCGGCAGCACTTTGCGCAGCGCGTCCACGTCGAGGTTCACGAGTGCCGCGAGCGACGTGCCGCGCAGCGCACCGGATGACGGCTTCGCGAGGGTCACGTGCGTGATGGTCTGTTCGCCGCGCACGATCGGCGTGTCGAACGTGTGCGTGTTGGCGGTGATCGCGTTGAGTACGGCGCCGCCGGTAGGGGTGTCGTTGGTGTCGAGGGTCGTCATGTTGTGTGTCCTGATGATGATCTATAGGTATGCCCGCGGCAGACGCGGGCGAAGTGTTACAGGCCGATCGCCTGGCGCAGACCTGCGAGCAAGTCGTTGCCGTTGATCTTCTCGATCATGTTGATGAAATCCATCTCGATCAGCTCCTGGCCGTTGATGGACAGCTTGTAGTAGCTGGCGGCGGTCGTGACCTTGAAATCGGTGTCTTCCTTCGGCTTGCCGGAACCCATGTCGATTTCCTTGTGTCGGCCGCGCACGACGATTTCGACCGAATCGTAGGTCTTCGAATCCTCGCGCTGGTAGCCGCCCGAGAAACGGAGCTGCACGCCGTCGTGCGTGGTGATGCCGTACATGCGAACGACATCCTCCATGAAGCCGCCGCACGTCCATTCGAGCTGGATCGCCTCCTGGCCGAAGTCGATCGGGATCGGGCCGCTCATGCCGCCGCCCTGGTAATCCTCCATCTTTCGCGACAGCTTCGGGAGCTGGATTTCCTTCGTCTCGCCGACGAAGTTGGTGCCGTTGTGAAACAGGTTGAAGCCTTTCAGCTTGCGGGGCATGCCCATGTGTGTGACTCCTGGTTAGGCCGACACGCGCGAGGCGAAATCGGCGAGATAGCGATCGGTGATGCGCTGGCGCAGCTTCAGGTTTTCGAGCGGCGGGACCGGCGTGTAGTCGTAGTCGATCCACGTGCCGCCCGACGTCAGCTCGTCGGTCGTGTTCGGTTCCGGGTCGTACCAGGCGCCGCCGCCGATCAGTTCGCCGACCGAGACTTCGCGGCGGAACCACGCGTTGATGTTCTCGATGATGTCGCGCGCGAGCGACGGATTAAGCGGCCCGTCGACGACGCCCATTTGCGCTTCGGCAATCGTGTCGGCGATCACCTGTGCCGAACGCGTGTAGTTTTCGAAGAAGAACTTGCCGTCCGCGTCGCAGGTGCGCGAGCCCCAGAATCGGAAGCCGTTCCGGTTGACGAGCGTAGTGACCTGGTTCTCGTTCAGATAGCCAGCGTCCGTCGCCGGGTCTTGCAAATCCCACGACACGTCCGCGCTGATGCCGGTCACGCCGTTGACGACGACGTTCGACAGCGTCTTGTGCCAGCCGATGTCGTTGTCGAGCTTCGCGCGCAGGCCCGCCGCGATCGCCGGCGCCGGGATGGCGACGGCCGAGTTCGTCACGTCGTCCCAGCCGAGCCAATCCGGCCAGATCACCATGATTTCGCGCTGACCGAACTGCTTGCGGTACGCGACCGCCTCTTCCTTCGTCTTGCAGCCGTGCGCGGCGACGTACACCATCGCGCGCAGCGATTGCGCAATCGTCGCGAATGCCGCGGCGACGGGCTGCGTATCGAGGCCCGGCGCGACCAGGATGCGCGGCTTCACGGCGAGCTTCCCCTGCGCGGCCAGCAGCGCCTTCATGCCGGTGTATTTGCCGTCCGGCGTGACGGTGCCGATGACGTTCGAGGTCGTCTCGGCTTCGTCCTTTCCGTCCGCGACGCGCACAACGATGGTGACGGGCTTCGTCTGCTTGCCGATCGCGTCGAGCGTGCGGCGCAGCGTGCCCTTAGTGCCGGCTTTGCCGAGTGCGGCGATGACGTTCGTCAGTAGCACCGGCGTGTCGAGCGGGAACGTCGTCGGGTCGGCGTCGGCACCAGTGCAGACGATGCCGAGCACGGCCGTGGAGACGGTGCGGATCGGCCGGCCGCCTTCATTGATTTCGATGACGCGTACGCCGTGGTGGTAATCCTGCGGCATGGTGTGCAGCTCCTATAGATACAGGTGAGGGAAAACGGGAGAGCCCGTTGTCAGGTCGATGCGACGGGGGCCGGCTCTTTCGGGTCAGCCGGCGCGGTCGGCGCAACGTATGGCGCGGGCGTCGCGGGCCACGCCACGGCGTTCGGAAACGTGTCGCCGTTGATCGCGGACACGAGCGCCATCTGGTACGCGGACCAAGCTTTGAAGTAGTAGGTGCCTTCGTCGTCGAGCAGGCCGGCGGCATACGCGTCGGCTTTGCCCGCGTTCGCACGGCGAGCGATTTCCATCAGCCGTTCGAACTCGGCCATCGCGGCGTCGCGCTTCTCGCGCTCGATCAGCTCGGGCGGGACCGTCCACGCGCCGTCGATCCATGCATGGCGCGGCGACGGTCGCGGCTCGGTCGTCAGCTCCAGATCGTCGGGCGTCTTGCCTGCGATCGCGATTTCGACGGGCTCGCCGGTGTCGGTGCGGTAGCAGACGCGCCCACGGAAGTCCGGCAGCAGGAACCACGCGCCGTCACGATAGAACGGCCAGGTCGTCGGCGTGCGCGGCGGCGGTGCGTCGAGCGTGGCGGACGATGGAATGAGCCAGCGGCCGTCGTTGCGTGGATCGGCGTCGGGCTGGCTGCTGCTCAGGTATTCGCCGGTCGACGGGCTGTAGTGGTGAATCAGCATGTTTCGAGGTCCGTAAGTTAGTAGGCGCGGATCATGGCGAGCATCGCGACGTTGCGCGGCCGCGCTTCGTTGCCGCCGTCCGCGTTGACGGTGATGCCGTGGCTGTGCCGGCCGGCGCCGCCGATCCCGACGTTGTGACCGTGCTCGCCCGTGGCGTCGATCCAGATACCGGTCCCGGAACCTTCGGTGCCGTGCATGTCCTGGCGGTCCCAGTTGTACGGCCCCCAGCCCTGGCCGTAGGAGGTTGCGACCACGCCGACGCGGCCCATGCGCACGCTGTGAGCGTGGCCGGGATCGTGAAGTGGGTGATTGTGATGTCCCTGTACATCGGTCCAGGCCGAATGCGAGTGGTCGCCGACTTCGCTGGCGCTTGCGCCGTGCGCGTGCGAGCGGTTCTGGTCGCTCTGAAACGAGCCGATTGCTCGCTTCGAGTCGATGTCATCGCGACCGTCGGCCCAGCACCGCAGGAACTCGCCGCGCATCTCGGGCAGGCGGAATGTCGTCGCACCGTCACCGGTCGAGAAACAACCCCAGCGACCGTTATTCCATTCGGCTTCGGACACGAGCGCGCCGCTCGCCTGGGCGTATGCCCACAGTGCCGGATAGTCGGCGCGATTCACGACGACGCCGTTGGCTTTCAGGAATCCAGCCCGCGCCAGCGTGCGGGGTTCGAAGACAATCTGGCCGACCGTCACTGTAGAAATGGCGGACAGAACCCATTCCGTCGTCGCGAAGCGTGTCGAGCGATCGCCCTGTGGGGGCGTTGGGCCTTGGACCGGTTTTTCGAAATTCGTTCCGTTCGGAGTAAACGTCACCTGGGGGAGCGAGTTGCACGTGATCCCGAACGAGCCATCGGCGATGTGATACAAGCCCGTGTCCGGCGCTCCGTCGTTTTGGAACGTGAGAGAAGGCGACCCGGCGCTACCTTCTGACAGAAAAATGCGCTTGCCTGGATCGAACCACACGTCCGCAGCCATCGTTCCGCCTTTCAGGCGATCGAGCGGCGTCACGTTTCCGGTGTGCCAGACCGGCTTGCCGTTGATGCGGAAGGTGTGGTCGTCAAAGAAATACTGGAACGCGTCGGCTTTGCCCCACCAACCAATCGACTGGGCGTTGCAGTAGAAGTACCCATCGGTGGGGCCGAGGCGCAACCGTGCTTCCTCGGCGGAGCGCCCGACCGAAAGCTCGCCGCGCACGGCTGTGTCTCCCCCGAGCAACGTACCCGAACCCGTGTCGTCGATCGTGACGCGACCAGTGGCGAAATTCAGTGTGAACGGGCGGAATCCGTTGAACATGCCTTCCGGATCGCCCTTCACCGTCGACAGCAGATAGAAATTTGTGCCGTCGTTGCGCAGGAACGCGCCGAAATCGCCGCAAGTTGTCCGGAAATTCGCACCACCGGCATCAAGTTCACGCGAGGTCACGCCACCCTTGACGGCGACATTTCCACCCGCCTGAATGACATTTCGACCGTCATCGGACACGTCGCCGACGAGCAGGCGCTTCGTGAGCGAAAACACAAGCGTGCTGCGATTGACGCGAAACACCGAGAACTGGGTGACGCCGTCGTCAGCGAACGCGTTCAATCCGAAATCGTTGCCCGCATTGCCGCCCGTCGCGGCACCTTCCCGCTTGAACAGCGACCACCGCACCTTGCCGCCATCGGCAAAGAACAGCGTCGAGAAGCTGCCGGCCCCGCCGTCAATCGAAACGGCCTTCGAATAGCTGGTGCCTTCGGTGACGGTGTTGCCGCCGACGAGCAGCCGCGAGCTGCCGTCGTCGTTCTTGACGTCGCCGACGAATACGCGGCCGCCGTACGTGATGCGCACGGCCCGCGCCTGGTTGGCGTCGGTCTGTGCGTCGTTGCCGGTCTTGTTGAGCCAGATATCGAGGTACTCGCGCCCCCACGCACCACCGTCGAATCCCGAACGAAGGGTCGCGATCAGACGCGTGCCGGTGTCGACGTTGTTGCCGCCGAACGTGCCGTACAGGCGAACGCGGCCCTCGCGGCCAGTCTTACCTGACGGTGGACGAACGGTGACGTGCGCGGTGTCCGGACCCGCGTCGAACTCCGCGACGACGGGGCCGGTGAATTTCGCGCCAGTCAGCGCGGCATACCGAGCCGCGGCCGTTTTCGGCGTGACGATGCGCGTATCGTCCGCGCCTGCGTCGACTTCGGCCTGCGTCGCGAGTTCGGCAACGCCCTTGCGCTCGGTCGTGGCCGGCGGGTTCAGGAACGTGGCCGGGCCGAATTGAAGCTGCGCCGCATCGATCGACGTGAACACGATGTCGCTCGCGAGCAGCAACATGGCGGCCGGCGACTTTTCGAGGATCGGCGTGTTCTGCACGTAGACGCCGAACAGCACGCCGTTGTCCAGGTACAGGCCGTACGCGTACAGCGAATACTGGTCGTTCGTATCGTCCTGGATGACGACGTGTACGGTGTCCGGCGCGACGTTTTCGCCGCCGAACGTCGTCACGCGCTTGCGCTCGCTCGGCAGGGTCTTCATGCCCTTGTCGAATGCGAACGCCGCGGTGCCGAGGCCGATTTCGACGACTCGGCGTGCGACGGTGCCGGTGTTGCCCGTTGCGACGAGTGCTGCGCGGCCGGCGTCGGTAATTTGGATCAGGTTCCCAGCCATGTTCAGGTATCCGAGAGGGACAGACGGCAATAGACCGCGACGCGCGCGCCGGCGCCGACGCGCTGCGTGCCGGTCGCGCCAAAGCCCTGCTTGAAGGTGTAGTGCGCGGTACCGCGCTTCGCGCGATCGACTTCCGCGCGGATGTCGGCGACGTATTCAGCGGTCGCGGGCACGCCGTCACGGCTGCCGACTGTCAGCACGATGTCGAACGTTCCGGGCCGGCCGCGCGGAGTCATCTCGAACCATTCGCGCATCGCAACGTTCGCGCCGAACGATGCGCAGACCTGGCGCACGGCTTCGGCCGTGCCCTTGATGCGAGCGATGCGGATCGCGGTTTTCACGCGCGCGCGCTTGACCTGCTCGGGCCAGTAGTCTTTCCAGGTCTCGACGCCGACGTGCCAGGCGAGCCACGGCAGGAACGCCAGCGGGATCGCGTCCGGGTCCATCAGCGTGCCGATGTCGACCGGGATGCCGCTGATTCGCGCGTTGGTCTCGGCCAAGCGCCGCTCGAGCGCGGTCGCGTTCGGGGGCAGCAACGAGGGCATCGGCTTATTCATCCGCGACCCCGCCGTCGATCAGCTCGATTCCTGTGCAGTAGGGCGCCTGCTCGCCCGTCACGGCGACGCCGCCGGCCGGCGAGTCGAGCAATACCTTCTGCACGCCCGCCACGCGCATTGCCGCGTGCAGGCCGTCGACCGTCACTTCCATGCCGATGCGGTGCATGTCGGCGGCAAACTTCGCCGTGCGCTTGTTCGCTTCCGCGAGCGCGACCGCGCGATCCGGGCCGGAGAAGAATCGCAGCGTCGAGCGGATCGCGTAGCGCACGATTTTTGCGCTTTGCACGATCACTTCATCGGTCTGCGGCCGCTTGCCTTCCAGATTCTTCTTCACGATCCCGATCAGCTCGGCGCTCGCGGTGCCGTCACCTTCGCGCGACAGGATCGTGACGACCATCACGCACGGTTCCGGGCTGAACGCGGCGGCGGACAGCACGCGGCCATCGGCCGAACGCGCATGGAACACGTACGCTTCTTCAGGACCGGCGACGGAGAAGCCGCGCGGCGCGAGCTGCACGCGCTCGCGCAGGCTGTCGTCGTCTTCGTAGACCGGATCTACGCCGTTTTCAGGATCGCCGGCCGAGATGACCAGACGCTCTACCTCGAAGAGAGCGGCGATGTGTTCGAGCGTCGTGCCGCGTGCATATGCGAGCAGGATGCCGCGGGCCTTGTCGTTGATGAGCTGACGCAGCAGCACTTCGCGATAGGCGTTTTCCTGCAACGATCGCGTCAACGGTTCGGATTCGAGCGCGAGCGTCGCGGCGATCTCGGCGCGTTGGTCGGCCGGGTATAAGGAAATGAGCCGCGCCTTGCGTTCAGCAAAGACCGTTTCGAAGTCGAGCGGGTCGACGATATCGGGCGCCGGCAGTTGCGACAGGTCGATCGGGGTCGTTCTCATGCGCCGACTCCGTTCGACACGGGCACGCGCAGCGATACGGGCTCGTCGCGCTCGTCGGTCCATCCTTCGATGTCGACGAGCTGCTGGCCGGCGACCGCCTCGTCGGTATCCGCCACGAGCTGCACGCGGGTGACGGTCAGACGCGGCTCCCAGCGCATCAGCGCAGTCGCGGCGGCCGCATACAGACGAATGCGTGTCGCGCCATTGGTCGGCGCGTCGATCAGGTCGGGCAATTCCGAGCCGAACGAACGGCGCTGGATGCACGAGCCGAGCGGGGTCGTCAGAATCCGGCCGACCGACTGCGACAGGTGGTCGATGCCCGAAATCGCGCGACCGGTAACGGCGTTCATGCCCTTCATGCGCCACCCCGGATCGGCTTCGACGTAACGGCGAACTCGCCCTGTGCCTGGTGCGGGTGATTAATGAGGCTGACGCCGCCGGCGCGCACGTCGCCGGTGAGGTCTGCACTGCCGTCGATCTTCATCACGGCGCCGCCGTCGCCGCCCTTGCCAGTCATACCGGCTTCGAACGTCAGCGGGCCTTTCACGGTCAGCGATTTCGTCACGGTCGCGTCACCGTCGAGCAGGATGCTTTCGGCTTGTACCGTCGCGTCCTTCGTCTGCACGACGACGGCGCCCGGTGCGACAACGCGCACGATCGCGCCCGCTGGCAGCTCGGCCGTCAGCGCGTGCGCCGCATGGTCGTAGCTGACGCGCGCGCCGTCCGCGTAGATGCGGGTGTGGGTGTTCGGGGAGTTGTCCGGTGCCGGCGCGGCGTCCGAGTAGATGCCGCGCAGGGCGACGGCCTGCGCGAAGTCGCCCATCGGACCGAGCAGCACGACCTGTTCACCCTTCGTCGGCGGAAGCCATTCGCGCGTGTTGCCGGCCGCTGGCGTGAGCCAGGGAATCCAGTTGGTTTGCAGGCCGTCGTCGGCGGATTCGCCGACCGCGACGCGACAGAGGCCTGTGCCGTAGTCGACATCGAGAATCGAGCCCTTGCGCACGGCGTTGCGTGCCTGCCGTTGAATTTCGTTCGCATCCATGCCGACCATGTTGCCGGCCGTCCTCGCGTGACGCGAGCGAATGCAAATGTCGTGCTCGCGGGTACAGCATGCTCGTCGCGCGCGCGAGCAAACGTGCGTCGACAATCGTTATTGCTCGCTCGATGACGTGCCTCGCACACGTCGCGAGCGTCCCTTTCACGCTGCCTCTGACCCATGACGATTCACATTTCCGACGCCGCGCCCGCGGCCGACATTGCCCCAATGCTCAACCAGCTTCATCGTGTCGATGCACTCGCATTGGCGCGCACACTGCGGGATCAGTCCGTCGACCTGGTGTTCACCGATCCCCCGTACGCATCGGGCGGCCTGCACCTGTCCGCACGAACGCGCGCGCCGAGCCAGAAGTACATCAACAGCGACACGAAGGCGATCTATACCGACTTCGAAGGCGACAACATGGATCAACGCGCCTGGGCGTTCTGGTGCCACGCCTGGCTGACCGAATGCCGCCGTGCGATGAAACCCGGCGCGCTGCTCGTTTGCTTCATCGACTGGCGCCAGCTCGCGACGTTGACGGATGTAGTGCAGGCGGCTGGCCTGACGCTGCGCGGCATCGCCGTATGGGACAAAACGCCTGGTCGTACGCGGCCGCGTCGAGGTGGGTTCGCGCAACAGGCCGAATTCATCGTATGGGCGAGTCGCGGGCCGATGAACGATAGCGACGTGTACCTGCCTGGCGTGTTTCCGACGCGCTTGGCGCTGCCGAAGCAACACGTCACTGAAAAGCCGATCGAGCTGGCGCGCGACGTGGTGCGCCTGGTGCCCGATGGCGGCGTTGTGTGCGACCTGTTCGCCGGTTCCGGGACGTTCCTGGTCGCCGCGCGCGAAGCTGGCCTGCAGTGGGTCGGATGTGAGACGAGCCAGGCGTATCACGCGATCGCGTCGACGCGCCTGGCTGCTGTGAGCGATTCAGCGGTTGAGGTAGCGTAGCAGCCGGTCGCGCACCAGTTCGCGGTCGGCCGAGCTGAAGCCGAGCACGACGCGAACCGGATACTGTACGAGCGGGCCGCCGGGTTCCACGGGGGCCTTCTGGCCCTCCTGATGAACGCGCACGATGCGCGACAGGCGGTCGTCGAACCCGATCGTGAGCCCCGTGTCGTCGACATCGATCCGCAGATAGCGGGCGGTGCGCAGCTTGCGAAACATCGCCTGCCGCTTGATGCGGCCCACCTTGGTGCGCAAGCCCTTGCCGCCTTTCTTGATCTTGCGCGGTACGTACGCGCTACCGTCTGGATTTTGCTGCGCGGCGACGCGCGACTGCTGCGCGCGGCGCATATCGCGCCCCAGCTCGCGGAATAGTCGCCGACGAGCTGCCGGCGCCAGCTTCGCGAGCAGCCCGCCGGCCCACTTCTCAAGTGCACGTAGATCGTCGTCCATCACACCACCCAATGTTCGTCCGCGTCGTCGACGTGTTCGACCGTGCGGCGGCCGTCGTCGTCCGTACCGACCACAACGCTTTCCGTGAGTTTCAGCTTGATCGCGAGGTCGACGGCATCGTTGGCGAGGATGTCGGCGATGAACGTCATCCCATCGCGGCGCTGGTCGGCGTTGGTCACGAGGTCGGGCTGGTTTGCGCGCGCCCATTCGACGACGGCGATCATCACGTCGTCGGCGCTGCCGATGAAGTCGCGGATGAGAATCTCGCACTCGTACCGGTATTCGAACGACGGCGTGCGTGTGCCCGTCGCGACAATGTGGCCGTCGTTGATGAAGACGACGAGCAGGTCGGGCGCAGCGGCGAGCTGCGGAAGCGCCGCGACGAGCGCGGCGCGCAGGCTGTTCGGTTTAATCATGGGCGGCCGCCTGCGGATTCGTCTGACTGCGCGCCTGGCACGCGGCCACCATGTCGACTTCGGCCGCACAGCGCGCCCATGCCGCCCGCGCGACGGTCAGCGCTTCGCTCAGATCACCGTTCGTCTGCGGGTGAGCTGCCGGCAGCGTGCACCGGGTCACCGTCGCGCACGCGTTGAGCGTAATCGTCGGCGCCGGTGAGGGCGGGGCTGCTGTGCAGGCGCATAACGTCGTCAGGCAGGCGAGCAGCAGCCCACGCGCGAACGGCTTCATTCTCATCGATGAGTCTCCGGAGTTGCGATTGATACGCGGCGAGCGTCGCGTCGACCGCGCCGCGTGTGCGGTCGAGCTGTGCGCGCTGCTGGTCTTTCTCGCGGGCATCCGTGAGCAGCCGGCCGATGATCGCGTCACGCGCGCCTACGTCCTGTTTCGCCTGGCGGGCGGCATCCTGCGCCGTGGCGAGGCGTCCCTGCAGCGCGCGCACATACTGCGCGCTGGCGACCGCCACGACGAGCGCCGCGAGCGCCAGCCAGAAGCGAAGGCCCGGCACGCTCACGCGGCCGCCTTCGCGCCGGCGTAGCGCTCGTACGCCTGGGCGAGCTTCGCGTCGTAGAGGTTGCGGGCGTAGTCCGGGCCGTTGTAGCCCTTCGCGAACGCCGCCCACTTCCGGTTCTTCAGGGCGGACAGCAGCGACGAGTCGGCCGCGACGAAGCGCACGAACCCGTCGAGCTGGTCGCCCTCGCTCGTCTCCATCCGCGCGACGAACTCGTCGATGCTCGCGTAGCCGAGGCGCTTCCAGTGGTAGCCCATCACCTGGAACGCGCCCCAACTCGCCGATTCGTATGCCGATGCCGCGTGGATGCGCGCGGCGGTGTCGAGCCGGACATATTCGGCGCTGCCGCCCTGGTAGCCGCCCGCCTTCTGGCTGACGACGTTCGGAGACTGCGCCGCATACCGTGCGGCATCGTCCGCGCCGATGCTGTCGACGAGCTGCCGATACATGACGTGCCGCTCGAACAGGATCACGGGCCGTCCGTCCGCCAGAAAGCCAGAGCCGCGCGACTCCACTTCGTTGACGGCGCGCACGCATGCGGGCGACACGCCGAGCTTGTCCGCGGCGCGCGCGATGTCCGCTTCGGTCAGGTGTTTGCGGTCGCGCTGGCCGGCCGACAGTACGGCATACGTGTTCGGGCCGGCGATGCCGTCGACGACGATCCCGGCGGCGACCTGGAGCGCCTTCACGGCCTGCTCGGTCGCTTCGTCGTACAGGTGGGACACATCGAGCGCGTAGCCGGCGCGTACGAGACGTTGCTGCAGCAGGCCGACTTCGGCGCCGCGGTCGTTGAAGCGGAGAATATTCATGATTCGGTGCTCCGGAGAAGGCGCGCGACGTTCCCGCGCGCGAGGTAGACGAACAGGGCCAGCATCACGGCCTGCACGGCCTGGAAGAAGCCGACCGGCTTCGGGTGGATGAGTAGCTCGATTGCCGATCCGCCGGAAATCGCGACGATCAGCCAGGCCGTCCAGGCAACGTGCGAACGGTGCCGCGCGCCGTTCTTCCGGTAGGTCAGCACGCGCAGGATGACGGCGAGGTGCGCGGCGAGTGCGACCAGGGCAAACGACAGGTGCATGTCATTTCCCCCTGCGGATCAGCGCGCCGAAGTCGATGTCCTTCACGCGCTCCATCAGCGTCAGCGTGACCGTGATGACGAGCGCAGCGGCGAAGAACGCGGCGACGCCCGACGAGCGGACCGGCGCGAGGTGGGTGATTTCCGGCGCGGCCAGATAGCCCATCACGAGCGAGATGAGCATGTATGCGGCGCGCCGGCCGATGCCGAGGTCTTTCGACGTGACGACGACGAGCGCGGCGCCCGCGAACGCGCCGATCAGCGCGTCGCCGTCGATGCCCGGCGCGATGCCGGCCAGGCCGATCGCGGCGGCCAGCGCTGCGGCGGTAGTGGTGTTCGGTTCTGCCATTCGGACAATTCCAGGTCAGTCAAACAGTTGCAGGAGGGGCTTCGTCTGCTCGATCGTGTCCAGCTCAGGCATGTCGACGACGGTTCCCATCGGCAACACGACGCCCAGCTCGGCGAGGCCGGGATTCGCTTCCAGGACCGCTTCGACGGTGCCGGCAGTGCTGGCGTAGTGGCGCCAGCAAAGGGCGTCGAGCGTTTCACCCTGAAGCGTGGAGACTTTCATCAGATCAGCTCAACCGTCGAGCGCGCGACGCCCAGGATGTCGCTGATGGCCCATCGCGCGTTGCGGCGCGACTCGTCGACGGTCGCGGCCAGCTCGGCCGCCACCTGGCCGCCGCTCTTCGTCGAGTCGAAGCCGCGGTATTTCTCGGTCACATCCGCATGCGCCAGGTGGTAGACGGCGCGCCGGTAACGGAACACGTGCACGGATTCGCCGTCGACGCGCTCGGCCGGCACGTCGGCGAGTGATGCGGCGCCCGCTGCCCGCTGCCGGGTGCGCCATGCGGCCAGCTCGTCGTTGACGGTCAGCATGGCGTCGCGCGCGGCGTGGTGCAGGCGCTCGCGTGTCACGGTGCCGTCCAGGCGCATCGCGTCGCGCAGCGCCGACGGGTCGATGTCCGGGAAGAAACCGTCGTTCGTCAGCGTGCCGTCGATCGGCGACGCGGCGACGGAAGGCGCAGCAGTGGCAACGAAACTGTTCATGGTTGATTCGGGGTGTGATGGCGGTGGACCGAAGGTCAGGGCCTGTGTCCGTCAGGCGTTGGGCCTTGCCTTCGGTGCCGCCATGCCGGGGTGGGCTCTTTACGTGCCTTCGGTGCCGTCGCCCGGACGGCCCGTGGCTTCGATCAGCTTTGAGAGCCGATCGATGTCTTTTTTCACGCCGACGCGATCGTTCAACGACAGCGCGCGGCGCAGATAGTCGAGGGCGCGCGGCGGATCGGCTTCCTGTACGGCATAGCCGAGCGCCTTGCACAGCTTCGCGCGCACCTGGTCGTGCATGTCCGCGTCGGCCGTCAGCTCGTCGACCAGTTCGAGGCTGGCAGCGTCGAATGTGCTGCGTTCCAGGAACGCGGCCAGCGCGGCATCGGCGAACTGCTCGGCGACGACTGACGCGAGCGACCGTTCGAACTGGTCGGGTAGCGCGAGGCCGTGCGTGAGCGCGTACGCGGCGATCGCGAGCGCACCGTCGTAGTCGCCGGCGTCGATGCGCCAGACCATGACCGTCACGAGCACGTCGTCCTGTGCGCCACGGCCGCCATTCAACACGCCCGCCACATAGTCGGCGTACTCCGGCAGCAGCTTTCGCTTCAGTTCGACCTTGCGGGCGACCGACTGCACGCCCTTCAGGGCGCGGCGGTCGGCCGCGAGCTTCGCGAGCATCAGCTCGTATGGCGTCGCACCGGCCATCGTCTGACCGGGCGCCGTCGCGGCCGCCGCGCGGGCGGCCGACACGCGCGCGAAGTGCGCGCGAGCGGGCGTGTTGATCGTCATGCCGGCACCAGTTCGATGTTTTCCGCGACGCAGCCGCAACCGAAGTCTTCGACGACATACGCGTCGTTCGACGATTCGTAGTTCTCGATTTGGTCGCGCTTCGGGTTGTCGATCAGCGAGCGACGGCGTGCACCTTCCTGGAAGTAGATCGACAGGTTTTCCAGCTTCGTCACCATCATCGCGCGCTTCGGGAAGAACGGCACCCGCACGGCCGGCAGGTTGCCGATGCGCTTCTGGCTGACGATCAGGTCGGCCGCGAGCTGCTCGGTCGGTGCCTGCGTCGTGTTGACGATCGGGAAATACTTGTCGTGCAGCAGCTCGCGGCCGCAGATCACGACGAGGCCCGTATCTTCCTGGAACCACGGGTCGATCATCGACGACACGATGTCCATCACGAGCGCGTCGAGGTTCACATAGTCGCCGCCCTTACCGACGAGCACCTTGCCGGCTTCCTTCGCACCTTCATGCAGCACGCGGTGCCCTGCGCGGTCGCGATACTGTTGCAGCCAGCCGATGTTCACATCCTGCAACAGCGGGTTCGCTGCTTTGTCCGTCGACAGTGCCGCCTTAACGCCGTTCCAGCCGATCATGATCCGGTCGAGCGCGGACTGGTTGAGGATCACATTGCGGATGCGTTGCTGGAAGTCGGGGAATTTCGCCCAGGCGTCGAGCTTGCGGTACGTAATGGCCGTGTCGTAGTCGGTCTTCTCGCAGCGGTAGCGGTTGCTGTCCAGCGCCGTCGGGTCGATCGGCTGACGCTCGGCCTTCGTCGTGTCGGTGCGGCTTGCGATCGGACCGGATACCGACAGGCCGAGCTTTTCGCCTTCCAGCTCGGTCACGGGCAGAACGTTGATGCTCTTCAGGAATGCGCTCGATTCCTGCATTTTGGTTTCGAGCGTTTGCTGGACGGACGGCTGGACGGCGAATTTCTGCGATACGTCGTCGGTGTCATTCAGCTTGGCGATTTGCGCGGCGTACTTTCGATACGCCTGGCGCGTTTCCTTCTTCATGAGTTGGGTTCTCCGGGGTGTGAGCGTGGAAGGAATCAGCAGTCGGTCACGAGCTCGCCGGTCGAACCGGTCGACGGCTGGCGCCGTGGTGCGCCGTTATCGGTGGACGACAGCTTCGCGGTCAGTGCTTCGACGGCGGCGACCGCTTCGTCGGCACGCTTCTTCGCGGCGACCGCGTCTTGCTGCGCGGCGGTGAGGTCGACGCGCAGCGCGGCGACATCGCGGCCCTGCTGACTCGCGAAACTGGCGATCTCTTCGACTGCGTGGCGCACGTCAGCATCACGTTGATCGTCCGTCGAGCGATTGCGCGCGAACATGCCTTTGACGATGGAGAGCAGGCTCGTCGATTCGGGTTCGCCTTCGAACTCGATCGACGTTTCGCACGCGGCCGAGAACAGGTTGTTCGAACGACGCGCCGCGAATTGCAGTGCTTCGGTGCCGAGGCTCGCCGGGTCGTCGGTCGCGGCCAGGCCGACCAGATACGCTTCGCCGATGTCGGCGAAGTCGGGGTTGACTTCGATCGACGTGAAAACCTTCTGGCGCTTCTTCGACAGCGCGACCAGCTCGTCGGTCGGGTCGAGCTGCGCGTACAGCCCCATCTTGCCTTTCAGCGGGCCGTCTTCGATCTCGGATGCCTTCAGCGCGATTACATCGCCGTATGCGCCGAACGGGTTGGTGGGCGAGAGCGGCGCCCATCCCTTCAGGTGCTCGATGTTCAGGCGCGCGCCGTACAGTTCCCGGTTGTAGTTCTTCGCCATCTGCGTGAGCCATTCGCGCTTGATCTCGCGACCGTCGACAGTCGCGCCTTCGACCGCGACGCGGAAAAACTTGGTTTTGTTGGTTGCCATAGAGAGAGGTCGAACCGTGGGTCAGTGAATGTGGTTCTCATGTTCGACCTTCACGCGCCACGGCTCAACGAGCGGTGTGTGTTGCTCGCATGGGTACGTAGTGCTCCGCGTGATCGCGCGCGCGCGTCGCCCTACGCTTGCCGCATGCTTGAAACGACAGATCCAATTCAACGCGAAGCGAACGTGCGACAGATCGCGCGTTCGCTCTACTGGCAAGGCTGGCGCATCTCGTCGATCGCGCGGCATCTCGAACTGAAGCCCGCGACCGTGGCGTCATGGTGCCGTCGCGACAAATGGAAAGACGCGACGCCGATCGAGCGCATCGAGGCGGCGGCCGAAACGCGCCTGATGGTCCTGATTGCGAAGGACAAGAAGGACGGCGCGGACTACAAGGAAATCGACCTGCTCGGCCGACAGATCGAGCGGCTCGCGCGTGTGCAGAAATACGGGGAGACGGGGAAGGAAAGCGACCTGAACCCGAACATTGCCGCGCGCAATGCCGGGCCGAAGCGCAAGCCGCCGAAAAACGAAATCAGCGAGGAACAGGAAGAGCGGATCGTGAAGGCGTTCCGCGAATCGCTGTTCGACTACCAGAAGGTTTGGTATCGCAACGGCGATCAGCAGACGCGCAATATCCTGAAGTCACGGCAGATCGGCGCGACCTGGTATTTCGCACGCGAGGCGTTCGTCGACGCGCTCGATACCGGCCGCAATCAGATTTTTCTGTCGGCCAGCAAAGCACAGGCGCATGTCTTCAAACAGTACATCGTGCAGTTCGCGCGTGACGTGGCCGACGTTGAGCTGACGGGCGATCCGATCATTCTGCCGAACGGGGCGACGCTGTACTTCCTGGGGACGAACTCGCGCACCGCGCAGTCGTATCACGGCAACCTGTACTTCGACGAATATTTCTGGGTGCCGAAGTTCCGCGAGCTGAATACCGTTGCGTCGGGCATGGCGATGCACAAACGTTGGCGGCTGACCTACTTCAGCACGCCGTCGAGTACCGCCCATGAAGCCTACGCGTTCTGGAGCGGTGCCGATGCGAATCGTGGGCGCGCGCCTGGCGATCGTATCCAGATCGACACAAGCCACGAAGCGCTCGTGCGGGGCATGCTGGGCGAGGATGAGCAGTGGCGTCAGATCGTTACCGTACTCGATGCGATCGAGGGCGGCTGCGACTTGTTCGACCTGGAGAGACTGCGGCGCCGATACAGTGCAGAGGCTTTCGCGAACCTGCTGATGTGCCAGTTCATCGACGATTCGGTGTCGGTGTTCAAGCTGGCCGAGCTGCAGCGCTGCATGGTCGACTCGTGGGAGGAATGGGCCGACGACTTCTCGCCGCTGCTGCTGCGCCCGTTCGGCTATCGCGAGGTGTGGGTTGGCTACGATCCGGCGCTGACTGGCGATTCGGCCGGTCTCGTCGTCGTGGCGCCGCCGCGTGTCGAGGGTGGGACGTTCCGCGTGCTCGAACGTCACCAGTTCCGCGGCAACGACTTCGAGGAACAGGCCACGGCGATCGAGCAGATCACGCAGCGCTACAACGTCGGCTATATCGCGATCGACACGACGGGCATGGGGCAGGGCGTCTATCAGCTCGTGCGCAAGTTCTACCCGGCGGTCGTCGCGTTGAACTACTCGCCCGAGGTCAAAACCCGCCTCGTGCTGAAGGGGCAATCCGTCATCCGCAACGGCCGCCTGCAATTCGACGCGGGATGGACCGACCTGGCCGCAGCGTTCATGGGAATCAAACAGACCATGACGGCGAGCGGCCGCCACGCAACGTACACCGCCGATCGAAATGAAGAGACGGGCCACGCCGACCTGGCGTGGGCTTGCCTGCACGCGATCGACCGCGAACCGCTCGCCGGCGGCGACATCAATTCTTCATCTTTCACGGAGTTCTATTCATGAGCAAGCGCCGATCGCGCGCGCCGCACACGTTCGCGGCCGCGTCGGATTCGGGCGGCCCCGGCGCAGCGCCGGCGCGCGCCGAAGTCTTCACTTTCGACGATCCCACGCCGGTCATGAACCGGGCCGAGATTCTCGATTACGTCGAATGTTGGTCGAACGGCGAGTGGTTCGAGCCGCCCGTCAGCTTCGCCGGCCTGGCGAAGTCGTTCCGCGCCAGCACGCACCACAGCTCCGCGCTGTACTTCAAGGCGAACGTGCTGGCGTCGACGTTCCGGCCGCATAGGTGGCTGTCGCGGCATGCATTCGAGCGATGGGCGCTCGACTTCCTGACGTTCGGCAACGGCTACCTGGAACGCCGCCGCAATCAGCTCGGCGACACGCTGCGGCTCGAACCCGCCTTGGCGAAATACACACGGCGCAAGGCAGATTTCAGTGGCTTCGTGTACGTGAACGGCTGGCAGGACAAGCACGAGTTCGAGCCGGGCAGCGTGTTCCAGCTCATGCGACCGGACATCAACCAGGAGGTGTACGGCCTGCCCGAATATCTCAGCTCGCTTCACTCGGCTTGGCTGAACGAGTCGTCGACGCTGTTCCGGCGGAAGTATTACGAAAACGGCAGCCATGCGGGCTTCATCCTGTACATGACGGATGCGGCGCAGAAGCAGGAGGATGTCGACAACATGCGCACGGCGTTGAAGAACGCGAAGGGGCCGGGCAATTTCCGCAACGTGTTCATGTACGCGCCGGGCGGGAAGAAGGACGGCATCCAGCTCATTCCCGTGTCGGAGGTCGCTGCGAAGGACGAGTTCTTCAACATCAAGAACGTGACGCGCGATGACCTGCTCGCCGCGCATCGCGTGCCGCCGCAACTGCTCGGCATCGTGCCGAGCAACTCGGGCGGGTTCGGCACGCCTGACACTGCGGCGCGCGTGTTCGGTCGGAACGAAATCAAGCCGCTGCAGGCGCGCTTCGCCGAGCTGAACGACTGGCTCGGCGAAGAGGTCGTGTTGTTCGACGATTACGAGATTCCGCCGGCGCCGGCGACCGCGTAGCGCACGCGGCGAGTCGAAGTCATGCGGCAGGGCCGTGCACCGGGCAACCGGGCGCGGCCCTTTTTGCATCCGGCGCGGGTGCAGACAGAGCCGCTACAACGGCTTGGCTCGCGCGGGGTGGTTCAGGGTCGGACGCCGTGTGGCGAAGGGCGTGTGGAGGCTGTCGTGCAGCCGTATCGGGCATCCGGCGGGGTAGGTAGGGGGCGGGTAGGCCCGCGCCGCGCCGGCCGCTGCGCGGTCCCCTCCCCGCCTGCGGGCTTCGCTTGGCAGGGTGGATTTAATGCACTCGGCTACTAGGCTCGGCAGCCCTTGTGGTGCGGGGTTTCGGGCGTTTCCCAGCGCGCGGAAATCGTGCGTTTTGATGCGCGATGATGCGAATTGATGCGTCGACGCGCGCAGTTGTGACCCCGCCCCACCTGCTCCCAAAAATGAACGCCTTTTATGCACTCATGCGTCCGACGCTGGCGGCCGCCTGGCGCGGGCCGCGCGGCGATCGGCGGGCCGCTTCTTCTACGCACTTTTATGCGTTCGGGTTATGCAGTCTCGGCATTTCGCGATCTCGGGCCTCCCGCTCCGGCGACCAATTAGACGAGACTCGGAATCACGTGACAGCCACACGTGGCGCGGTGGCCGCGCCGTGCGATCGATATGCTGTCGTCCGTCATCGATGGGGCACCACCCTCGATGACGCTGGGCGATACCTCAGGATGCTGTGGGCACGACACGCGATCGCCCTTGAGCGCGACGAAGCGGCCTCGAAACGCATCGTCGTGGTGCCCGTCTCGATCTTGCAGCCGTAGTCGATGTCGTCGCCGACGCGAATTAGGTTCATCATTTAATTCACTCGATATTGACATGGCATAAGCCTTCGACATGAAATGTCTCTACAATCGTGGTTCGAACTGGACGGGACGAGCAACGAAGCTGATGGCATTGAAAGCGCTGGAACTGACGCAGGAAGAACGTACAAAGCTTGAAGCGATGGCGAGAAGCCGTCGTGATTGGCGAATACGAGACCGGTCGCGGACGATTCTGATGTTCAGCGACGGCGTGCGAGCGAAAGAGATCGCCAGACGACAGGAACTGACGTTGGAGGCGGTGTATGAG
>NZ_NKFM01000008.1:0-54999 GCF_002223085.1 Burkholderia sp. HI2714
CCGGCGCACGCCGACCACGCGCCGCAGGCCGCCGCGCATCACGACGACAAGCGCGCCCGCCCGGCCGCCGCGGCGGCATCGGGCGCCGAAGGCAGCTCGATCCGCGTCGGTGTCGAGAAGGTCGACCAGCTGATCAACCTGGTCGGCGAGCTCGTGATCACGCAGGCGATGCTCGCGGAAACCGCGAGCGCGTTCGATCCGGCGCTGCACGACCGCCTGTTCAACGGGATGGCGCAGCTCGAGCGCAACGCGCGCGACCTGCAGGAAGCCGTGATGTCGATCCGCATGATGCCGATGGACTACGTGTTCAGCCGCTTCCCGCGTCTGGTGCGCGATCTCGCCGGCAAGCTCGGCAAGCAGGTCGAGCTGGTGACGTTCGGCCAGGCGACCGAGCTGGACAAGAGCCTGATCGAACGAATCATCGATCCGCTGACCCACCTCGTGCGCAACAGCCTCGACCACGGGATCGAGACGGTCGACAAGCGCGTGGCCGCCGGCAAGGACGCGGTCGGCCAGCTCGTGCTGTCGGCCGCGCATCACGGCGGCAACATCGTGATCGAGGTGAGCGACGACGGCGCGGGCCTGAACCGCGAGCGCATCCTCGCGAAGGCCGCGAAGCAGGGCATGCAGGTGTCCGACAACATCAGCGACGACGAAGTCTGGCAGCTGATCTTCGCACCGGGCTTCTCGACCGCCGAGACGGTCACCGACGTGTCGGGCCGCGGTGTCGGGATGGACGTCGTGAAGCGCAACATCCAGTCGATGGGCGGCCACGTGGAAATCACGTCGGTGGCCGGCCGCGGCACGACCACGCGGATCGTGCTGCCGCTGACGCTCGCGATCCTCGACGGGATGTCGGTGAAGGTCGGCAACGAGATCTTCATCCTGCCGCTGAACTTCGTGATGGAGTCGCTGCAGCCGTCGAACGACGACATCTACACGGTCGGCAACGGCGAGCGCGTGGTGCGCGTGCGCGGCGAATACCTGCCGCTCGTCGCGCTGCACGAGGTGTTCTCGGTCGAGGACGCGCGTACCGACCCGACGCAAGGGATCGTCACGATCATGGAAACCGAGGGGCGCCGCTTCGCGATGCTGATCGACGAGCTGGTCGGCCAGCAGCAGGTGGTCGTGAAGAACCTCGAAACCAATTACCGCAAGGTGCACGGCATCTCGGCGGCGACCATCCTCGGCGACGGCAGCGTCGCACTGATCGTCGACGTCGCGGCGCTGAACCGCGAAACCCGTGCGATGCACGGCGCCCGTGCCGGCGCCGAGCTCGCGATGTTCTGATGTCACTCGCCATTCAACCGATTGGGGGCAAACGTGTCTGCTGAAGTCCAAATGATCAATCCGGCCGCGGCGAACGCGGCTACGAGCCGCCGCGACGCGGAACAAGGCGACGCGACGGGCCAGGAGTTCCTCGTGTTCACGCTCGGCGACGAGGAATACGGGATCGACATCCTGAAGGTGCAGGAAATCCGCGGCTACGACAGTGTCACGCGCATCGCGAACGCGCCGGAATTCATCAAGGGCGTGATCAACCTGCGCGGGATCATCGTGCCGATCGTCGACATGCGGATCAAGTTCCATCTCGGCCGCGTCGAGTACGACCACCAGACCGTCGTGATCATCCTGAACGTCGCGCATCGCGTGGTCGGGATGGTGGTCGACGGCGTGTCGGACGTGCTGACGCTGCAGACCGACCAGATCATGCCGGCGCCGGAATTCGGCGCGACGCTGACGACCGAGTACCTGACGGGCCTCGGCACGGTCGACGGCCGGATGCTGATCCTGATGGACATCGAGAAGCTGATGTCGAGCCGTGAAATGGCGCTGATCGAGACGCTCGGCGGGTAAGCGCGCCGCGCGCGCAGGAATTTCGGGAGAATCTGCAATGTTGCATAACTGGTCGATCCGCACGACGCTCACGGCGGTCGGACTCATCCTCGTGGCGCTGGCCGCAGCCGTCGGCGGGCTCGGCCTGGTCGCGCTGAATCACGCGAGCCGCTCGCTCGACGCGATCGCGCACGTCGACCTGCCGGCAATCCACTCGCTCGACGATACCTCGTCGTACCTGCTGCGCGCGCGCGTGTCGCTCGACCGCTTCCGCTCGTTGACGGAAGCCGGCAACACGGCCGAAGCGGCCAAGGTGCTCGATCGCGCGCAGGAGCTGTACGCGAAGTCGAACCAGAACTGGCAGGCGTTCCAGGCGACGCCGAAGCTCGGCGTCGAGCAGGCGCTCGTCGACGACCTGACCACCCGCTACACGACGATCGTGAAGGAAGGCGTCGAGCCCGAATTCGCGGCCGCGCGCGCGGGCGACATGGCCGCGTACCACGCGGTCGCCGATACCAAGATCAGCCCGATGTTCGTCGCGTACGACCAGGCCGCGGCGGCCGTGGTCGCCTCGCTGCAGAAGCGCGCGGAAGATCGCCAGGCCACGACGCAATCGCAGATCTCGCTGATGATCGGGCTGATCGCGGCCGGCATCGCGATTGCGTTCGTCGTCGTGATCGCGATCCGCTTCGTGCTGCGCGGGCTGATCGTGCAGCCGCTGGAAGACGCGATCGCGCACTTCGAGCGCATCGCCGGCGGCGACCTCACGCAGCCGGTCAACGTATTCAGCACCAACGAGATCGGCCGCCTGTTCGGCGGCATCAAGCGGATGCAGGACGCCGTCACGACGATGGTGCAGGCCGTGCATCGCGGTACCGAGTCGATCGACGTCGGCGCGCGCGAGATCTCGACCGGCAACACCGACCTGTCGCAGCGCACCGAGGAGCAGGCCGCGTCGCTGCAGGAAACCGCGTCGAGCATGGAGCAGCTGACGGGCACCGTGCGGCAGAACGCGGAAAACGCGCGGCAGGCCAGCCAGCTCGCGGTGAACGCATCGGACATCGCGACGCAGGGCGGCGAGGTGGTCGGCCAGGTCGTATCGACGATGCAGGACATCGCGGCGAGCTCGGGCAAGGTCGTTGACATCATCGGCACGATCGAAGGCATCGCGTTCCAGACCAACATCCTCGCGCTGAACGCGGCGGTCGAAGCCGCGCGTGCGGGCGAACAGGGCCGCGGCTTCGCGGTGGTCGCGGGCGAGGTGCGCTCGCTCGCGCAGCGCAGCGCGAGCGCCGCGAAGGAAATCAAGCAGTTGATCGGCGATTCGGCCGAGAAGGTCGAAAGCGGGTCGGCGCTTGTGTCGCGCGCCGGCTCGACGATGGACGAGATCGTGCAGGCCGTGCGCCGCGTGACCGACATCATGGGCGAGATCAGCGCCGCGTCGGACGAGCAGTCGACCGGCATCGAGCAGGTCAACCGCGCGGTCGGCCAGATGGATTCGGTCACGCAGCAGAACGCCGCGCTCGTCGAGCAGGCGGCCGCCGCGGCTGCATCGCTCGAGGAGCAGACGCGCCAGATGAAGGCGATCGTGTCGGGCTGGCGCGTGATGGGCGGCATCGCGCTCGCGCCGTCGCGCGGTGTCGCGCGGCCGGTCGCGCATGAGCCCGCGCCGGCGCTGACGTCGGAGCCGCGTTTCGACGCGGCGCCGGTCGCCGCGCTGCCGTCCCCGCAGGCCGCCGCACAACCGGCACGGCGTGCTGCGCCGGCGACGCGTGCCGCCGCCGCGGCTGCGTCGGGCGCGGGTCACGAACCGAAGCGCGCGGCCGATGCCGGCGCGCACGCGCAGAAGGAGGCACCGGCTTCCCGCGGCATGGCCGCGGGCGGCTACGGGCCGCGTCTCGCGAAAACCGCCGCACCGGCCGACAAGCCGGCCGCGAAGCCCGCACTCGTGCGCCCGGCGCTGAACGGCGAGAAGCCGGCGGCGGCCACGGCCGGCACGTCCGACGACGATTGGGAGACCTTCTAAACCATGCCGCACGCGCGCGCGCCGTTTCGACCCGATGTACCGGATGCCTCGCCTCGCGCGGGCGAGCCGGGGCGCGACTTCGCGTTCACCAGCGCGGATTTCGCACGCATTCGCGCGCTGATCCATCAACGCGCGGGAATCTCGCTGTCCGAGCACAAGCGCGACATGGCGTACAGCCGTCTCGCGCGCCGCTTGCGGGCACGCGGCCTCGACACGTTCCGCGACTACCTCGACCTGCTCGAGCAGGAAGACGATCCGCTCGAGTGGGAAGCGTTCACCAATGCGCTGACGACGAACCTGACCGCGTTCTTCCGCGAGTCGCACCATTTCCCGATCCTGTCGGATTTCGTGAAGGGGCGGCCGGCGCCGGTCTCGGTCTGGTGCTCGGCGGCGTCGACCGGCGAAGAGCCTTACTCGATCGCGATCACGCTGATCGAGGCGCTCGGCGAATCGGCCGCGCGCGGCGCGTCGATCCTCGCGACCGACCTCGACACGCAGGTGCTCGCGAAGGCCGAAGCCGGCATCTACACGTACGACCAGGTCAAGCACCTGGCGCCGGAGCGGCTCAAGCGCTTCTTCCTGAAGGGCACGGGCGCGCAGGCCGGCCGCGTGAAGGTGCGCCCCGAGCTGCGCGCGATGATCCGCTTCGAGCAGCTGAACCTGACCGATGCGGATTACGGGATCGCGAAGCCGTTCGACGCGATCTTCTGCCGCAACGTGATGATCTATTTCGACAAGCCGACGCAGGGGCAGGTGCTGTCGCGCTTCGAGCCGCTCGTGAAGCCGGGCGGGCTGCTGTTCGCCGGCCATTCGGAGAACTTCACGTATGTCACGCAGGCCTTCCGGCTGCGCGGGCAGACGGTGTACGAACTGACCCGCGACGCCGCACAGGGCACGCGGCCGCGGGGCGCGCAGGCGTCCGCGATGCCGTCTCCCGCGCGCATGCATGCCGCGGGCGCCGCATCAGCTCTGGGAGAGCGCGGATGAGCGCCCTGCCGATCGCCACCAATCGCTACTTCGACAACCACTTCGGCCGTCCCGGCGTGAAACTGCTGCCGAACGAGTTCTACACGACGTCCGAGGACATGGTGCTGATGACCGTGCTCGGCTCGTGCGTTGCCGCGTGCCTGCACGACCCGTACGCGGGCATCGGCGGGATGAACCACTTCATGCTGCCCGACGACGGCGCCGATCCGGGCGCGGCCGCGTCGGAATCGATGCGCTACGGCGCGTATGCGATGGAAGTGCTGATCAACGAGATGATCAAGGCCGGCGGGCGCCGCGAACGCTTCGAGGCGAAGGTGTTCGGGGGCGCCGCCGTGCTGGCCGGGATGACGACGATCAACATCGGCGACCGCAACGCGGATTTCGTGCGCCGCTACCTGGCGCTCGAACGCATCCGCATCACGGCGGAAGACCTGCAGGGTGTGCACCCGCGCAAGGTCGCGTTCATGGCGGCCACGGGGCGCGCGGCGGTGAAGAAGCTGCGGCTGCAGGTGCCGGGCGTCACCGAGCGCGAAGCCGCGCTCGCCCGCGAGGCCGATCGCGCCCGCACCGCACGGCCGCGTCCGCAGGTCGAGCTGTTCGCGGCGAAGCGTCCGGCCCCGCCGCAGCCGGCGCGGCCGCGCATCGAGCTGTTCGGCGCGCGCAGCGCGGCGCCGGCCGGCGGCGTGCGGGCGGCGAACCTATCAAGAAAGCAGGAGGCATGACCGCAGTGCAGAAGATCAAAGTGTTGTGCGTCGACGATTCGGCGCTGATCCGCAGCCTGATGACCGAGATCATCAACAGCCAGCCCGACATGACGGTGTGCGCGACCGCGCCCGATCCGCTCGTCGCGCGCGAGCTCATCAAGCAGCACAACCCCGACGTGCTCACGCTCGACGTCGAAATGCCGCGCATGGACGGGCTCGACTTCCTCGAGAAGCTGATGCGCCTGCGGCCGATGCCGGTCGTGATGGTGTCGTCGCTGACCGAGCGCGGCTCGGAAATCACGCTGCGCGCGCTCGAACTCGGCGCGGTCGATTTCGTCACGAAGCCGCGCGTCGGGATTCGCGACGGGATGCTCGACTACGCGGAAAAGCTCGCCGACAAGATCCGCGCGGCGTCGCGGGCGCGCGTGCGCCAGGCGCCGCAGCCGCAGGCCGTCGCGCGCACGGCGGACAGCCACCCGGCCGCGCCGATGATCAACAACCCGCTCGTCAGTACCGAGAAGCTGATCATCATCGGCGCGTCGACGGGCGGCACCGAGGCGATCCGCGAAGTGCTGACGCCGCTGCCGCCGGATGCGCCGGCCGTGCTGATCGCGCAGCACATGCCGCCGGGCTTCACGAAGTCGTTCGCGCAGCGGCTGAACGGCCTGTGCCGGATCGCGGTGAAGGAAGCCGAGCACGGCGAGCGGGTGCTGCCGGGCCACGCGTATATTGCGCCGGGCCACGCGCACCTGTTGCTGGCGAGAAGCGGGGCGAACTATATTGCGCAACTGTCGGACGAGCCGCCGGTGAACCGGCACCGCCCGTCGGTCGACGTGCTGTTCCGCTCGGCGGCGACGCACGCGGGCAAGAACGCGATCGGGGTGATCCTGACCGGGATGGGCCGCGACGGCGCGGCCGGCCTGCTGGAAATGAAACGCGCGGGCGCTCACACGTTCGCGCAGGATGAAGCAAGCTGCATCGTGTTCGGGATGCCGCGCGAGGCGATCGCGCTCGGCGGCGCGGACGAGATCGTGCCGCTCGCCGAGATGAGCCGTCGCGTGATGGCGCGCCTGGCGACGATGGGCGACCGCGTGCAGCGCGTTTGAATGGAATGTCACGGGGCGCGTGCCACGATACGCGTCCCGACGGAAACGAATCTGGAAAGGAACGACGATGGACAAGAGCATGAAAATCCTGGTGGTGGACGATTTCCCGACGATGCGCCGGATCGTCCGCAACCTGCTCAAGGAACTGGGCTATTCGAACGTCGACGAGGCCGAGGACGGCGCGGCCGGCCTGGCGCGGCTGCGCGGCGGCGGTTTCGACTTCGTGATCTCCGACTGGAACATGCCGAACCTCGACGGCCTCGCGATGCTGAAGGAAATCCGCGCGGACGCGACGCTCACGCACCTGCCGGTGCTGATGGTCACGGCCGAGTCGAAGAAGGAGAACATCATCGCGGCCGCGCAGGCCGGCGCGAGCGGCTACGTCGTGAAACCGTTTACGGCCGCGACGCTCGACGAGAAGCTGAACAAGATCATCGACAAGATGGCGAAGACCGGGAGCTGACGTGAACGAGCCGATCCATGCCGCG
This sequence comes from Burkholderia sp. HI2714, assembly GCF_002223085.1. NCBI lineage: Bacteria > Pseudomonadati > Pseudomonadota > Betaproteobacteria > Burkholderiales > Burkholderiaceae > Burkholderia > Burkholderia sp. HI2714. The sequence goes on from NZ_NKFM01000008.1 coordinate 7,148, forward strand.
CTGACCGGCGCCGGGTTCAGCGCCGACGGCCAGGCCGAAGGCGCCGATTTCGCGAGCGACCGCATCCTCGCGCGCATCGGCCACGTCACGCGTGCGCTGCGCGATTCGATGCGCGAGCTCGGGCTCGACAAGCATGTCGAGCGGGCGGCGGAAGCCGTGCCCGATGCGCGCGACCGGCTGCGCTACGTCGCGACGATGACCGAGCAGGCCGCCGAGCGCGTGCTGAACGCGATCGAGGTCGCGAAGCCGATGCAGGAGCGCATCCAGAACGAGGCCGAGGCGCTCGACGCGCGCTGGGCGCAGTGGTACGCGGCACCGATCGAGCACGCGGAAGTGCGCGAGCTGATGGACGATACGCGCACGTTCCTGCGCACGCTGCCCGAGTCGGCTTCGGCAACCAGCGCGCAACTGCTCGAGATCATGCTCGCGCAGGATTTCCAGGACCTGACCGGGCAGGTGATCAAGAAGATCATGGACATGGTCTACCTGATCGAGCAGCAGCTCCTCACGGTGCTCGTCGAGAACATCGCGCCCGAGCGGCGCGAGCAGTTCGCGGCCACCGCGGCTGCGCTCGCGGCCGAGCAGATCAGCTCGACCGGTAGCCCCGAGTCGCTGCTGAACGGCCCGCAGATCGCGCCGGAAGGCAAAACCGACGTGGTCCAGGACCAGGGGCAGGTGGACGACCTGCTCGCCAGCCTGGGCTTCTGACCCTGCCACGGGCATCGGCGCGCCGCCTGTCGCGGCGGCGCCCGATGCACGCGTCACACCGTCCCCCCACTGCTTCACGCGCACGCGGCTCCCGCGTGGCGCAGAGTGATCCTGCGTCAAATTGACACTTCGACACACTCAGCAGGCATACTACGCGTCAGCAGCAACGTAGCGTCATTCATACGATTTCATACGTTGGCAGGTGGCGCGGGCGCGATGGCCGCACCGCCGGCAACGAAGCCAGTCCCTGGGGGGGAACGTGAAGCTGAAACGCTTGGGCTGGGCCGTCGCGCACGCGACGGCTGCAATGGGTGTGCTGTGGAGCGTCCACGCATACGCGGAACTGGGCGGCGCGCCGATGTCGCCGCCGGCGGACGATCGGGCCGCAACCGTGCGCGCCTTGCTGCGCGCGATGCGTTCGGCAGACGGCATGCAGACGAGCACGGCCGCCTATACCGTCCGCGAGATCACGCTCGGATCGGGCACCGTCATCCACGAATACACGTCGGCCGCCGGCAGCGTGTTCGGCCTCGCGTGGCAAGGGCCGACGATGCCGGATCTCGCGTCGCTGCTCGGCAGCTATTTCCCGCAGTACACCGCAGGCGTCCAGGCGGCGCACAAGGCGCGCGGCTGGCGCGCGCCCGTGTCCGTCGACACCAGCGGCCTCGTGATCCGGACAGGCGGCCACATGGGCGCCTTCTCGGGCCAGGCGTGGCTGCCGGCGGCGCTGCCTGCCGGCCTGACCGGCACCGACATCCAGTGACAGCGGGAGAGCGATCTTGAAAATTCCTCGTACATTCAAGCGCTGGCTCGGCGTGCTGGGCCTCGCGGCGGCGACGGCCGTCCTCATGACGGCATGCGGCGGCGGAGACGGCGGCGGCAGCAGTTCCGGCAACAACGGCAACGGCGGCAACAACGGTAACGGCGGCTCGGACGGCAATTCCGGGAACACGGCCGTCATCACCGTCAACGCCGGCGTCGCGAACGTGATCAACATCCCGACCGTCAGCCTGAAGGTCTGCGTGCCGGGCACGTCGAACTGCCAGGTGGTCAACAACGTGCTCGTCGATACCGCGTCCTACGGGCTGCGGCTCGTCGGCAGCGCCGTGTCGGGCGTGCTCGGCAACCTCCCGCAGGTGACGAGCGGCGGCGCGCCGGTCGCCGAGTGCGGCAAGTTCGTGTCGAGCTATACGTGGGGGTCCGTGCGCACGGTCGACCTGTCGATCGGCTCCGAGCAGGCGAGTTCGCTGCCCGTGCAGATCATCGGCGACCTCGGCACGACGAACGTGCCGAGCTCGTGCACGAACGGCGGCGCGTCGGCCAACTCGGCGAGCGCGCTCGGCGCGAACGGGATCCTCGGCATCGGGCCGGCACCGGTCGACTGCGGCACCACCTGCGCCACGTCGACGTCGACGAACAACAACTACTACGCCTGCCCGAACGGTGACAACGCGAGCTGCACGGTCGCGCTCGTGCCGGTGGCGCAGCAGGTGGCCAACCCGGTGCATCGCTTCGCCGACAGCAGCGGGGTGAGCGTTAGCATGCCGAAAATTTCGGACAGCGGGCAGGCCAGCGCAACCGGGACGCTGACGTTCGGCCTGCCCGACCTGACCGGGAAGACCGTGATGACGTCGACCACGACGGGCGACGTCAGCGCGACGTTCCAGGGGCGCAATGTGACCGCGTTCTTCGATACGGGTTCGAACGCGTATTTCTTCAACGATTCGACGACCACGTCGGTGACCTGCCCGAAGAATACGCAGTTCTACTGCCCGGCATCGCCGCCGGCCAGCTACTCGGCGACGCTGACCGGCCAGAACGGCGTAAGCGGCACGGTGACGATGCCCGTCGCGAACGCGGATTCGCTGTTCTCGAACCCGTCGACGTTCGCGTTCAACGACATCGCTGGCCCGTTCGGTTCGTCCGGCTGGCTCGATATCGGCATGCCGCACTTCTACAACCGGACGATCTACTTCGGGATGGACAAGACCGCGAGCGGCGGCCCGGCGCCTTTCGTCGCGTTCTGACGCGGCACGACGGGATGCAGGACCAAGGGGGCGAGCGATCGCCCCCTTTTTCATTCGACGGCCGTGCGCGGCACGACGGGTCCGACCGGCGGGCCTCCGCGCGCGGGCACAGCGCCTACGATGTAATACCGGCACCCGTGCCGGCACGACATCGAGGAGGCAGCGCCATGACCCCGCGCATACAACGCATCACGCCGTTCCTGTGGTTCGACCGCGACGCCGAGGCGGCCGCCGGTTTCTACGTATCGGTGTTCGACAACGCGCGCATCGTGCACGTCGCGCGCTACGGCAAGGCCGGCGCGCACGCGTCCGGCAGCGCGGAGGGCGCGGTGATGACCGTCGCGTTCGAGCTCGACGGGCAGGCATTCGTCGCGCTGAACGGCGGCCCCGTGTTCCAGATCACGCCGGCCGTGTCGTTCGTCGTCAATTGCCGGGACCAGGACGAAATCGACCGCTACTGGGCGCGCCTGTCGGAAGGCGGCGACGAGCGTGCGCAGCAGTGCGGCTGGCTGCGCGACCGCTTCGGCGTGTCGTGGCAGGTCGTGCCGGCGCAGATGAGCGAGCTGATGACGGGCGATCCGGCGCGTGCGGAGCGCGTGATGGCGCAGGTGATGACGATGAAGAAGCTCGATCTCGACGCGCTGCAGCGCGCGGCGGCCGGCTAGGAGGCGGGTAGCCCGTTGCAGGCATGAACCGGTGAGCCGGCGAACCGGCGTCAGGGGCTGCGCAAGCCCGTGAGCGGCCGGAACGGGCGCTAGGCCGGTGGCCGGCCGTCGCGCATCAGGCGCGTGTGGTCGAGGACGCGGTGGCCGGGCCCGTACGCGGTGCTTTCGATCCGGACGGCATCGGCTGGCGCGACCGGGCGCCCGACGGCATCGACCGACACCGATTCGATCTCGACGACCGGCACGCACCAGGCCGCGCGGGCGCGTTCCGCCGGCTCGCCGCGCGTGTCGACGCAGCGCAAGGTGAAGCTCGCGGGGAAATCCTGCGCGCGCAGGGTTTGCGTCGATCCGTTCCACGCATGGTGCAGGGCGATCGTGCCGGGGTGCGGCGCGTCAGGCGCCTGCGCGCCGGGCGGCGGAGCCGGCGTGCCCGCGCAGCCGGCGGTCAGCGCGCAGGCAAGCGACAGCAACGGAACGAGCGGATGACGGAGCATGGTGCGGTTCGACCGGAAGCGGTAAGTGATGGCGAAGCGTAGCGCGCTTTGCATGCCCGCGTAATGCCGGCCGGTTAATCGAATGCGGTACACGGGCGGCCGATTATCGATTGCAACCGATTTCATTCGGATGTAATCAAATGCTGGATTATCCGGGGCTGTCGTTTCTGTCAGGTCTTCAAGAGTATTAAAATGACGCGGCATGCAAGCCGATGGCGCGGCATTCCGCTGTTGCAGCCATTCCCGCGCCGTGCCGGCGCCGTACGGGCGGGCGAAACGGCCCGGTGCGCCCTGGCCGGTACGTGAAAAGAGATGGAGCGCGGCGAAATTCAAACATATAATGCCGGCGTTGTTTCCGGGGTCGTCTATATAAAACAGGAGGGTAATAAAATGAATTTTTCCGAAGCCGTTCGTTCCGCACTCAATAAATACGCGACATTCGAAGGCCGTGCGCGTCGTGCCGAATACTGGTATTTCGCGCTGCTGACCTGTGCGCTGTCGATCGCCGCGCAGATCATCGGCGCGGCCGGCCGCGACGCCGGCCTGATCACGCTGCTGCTGCTCGTCGTGATCGGCCTGGTTTCGCTGGCGCTGATCATTCCGAGCATCGCGGTCAGCGTACGCCGGCTGCACGATACGGGCCGCTCGGGCTGGTTCCTGCTGCTCGCGCTGATCCCGATCGTCGGCGGCATCCTGCTGCTCGTGTGGATGTGCTCGCGCGGCACCGAAGGTCCGAACCGCTTCGGCGCCGACCCGATCGTGGCGGCCTGACCGACGCCTGCCCCGACGCGCGACGCCGCCGCGTCGGGGCCCGATTTCGCGTCGCAGCCGCGGCAACGCTTCGCTGCCTCACCGTTTCCTCGCCTTTTCCCCGCTTCACGTCGTCGTCGCTTCGTCCGGAGCCGACACCTTGCGATCGCAACGATCGGCACGTTTTTCCGCCGCGCCGCACACCGTTCCGTCTCCCGTCCAGCCCCGTTCGCGCCGGCTCGCCCGATTCCCCGAAATACCCCCCTTTCCCGGCTTTGCTCGACCGATCGGCGTTTGACGCCTCCATGAATAATCGGTGTCACTGGAAAGCGGCATTCCGCCGTACCCGACTGGAGGCCCCGTGGCAGACGAGAGCGATCTCGACAAGACCGAAGCCGCCACTCCCAGGCGCCGCGAGAAGGCACGTGAGGAGGGGCAGGTCGCGCGTTCGCGCGAGCTGGCTTCGTTCGCGCTGCTCGCGGCCGGGTTCTACGGCGCGTGGCTGCTCGCGGGCCCGTCGGGCGGGCATCTGCAGGCGATGCTGCGCGGCGCGTTCACGTTCGATCGCGCGACCGCGTTCGACACGAACCGGATGCTGTCGGCGGCCGGCAGCGCGAGCCTCGAAGGCTTCGCCGCGCTGCTGCCGATCCTCGCGCTCACCGGTGTCGCCGCGCTGCTCGCGCCGATGGCGCTCGGCGGCTGGCTGATCTCGTCGAAGACGTTCGAGCTGAAGTTCGACCGCCTGAACCCGATCTCGGGCCTCGGCCGGATCTTCTCGATCCAGGGGCCGATCCAGCTCGGGATGTCGTTCGCGAAGACGCTGGTCGTCGGCGGCATCGGCGGCATCGCGATCTGGCGCAGCAAGGACGAGCTGCTCGCCCTCGCGACGCAGCCGCTCGGCGTGGCGCTGCCCGATGCGCTGCACCTGATCGCCGTGTGCTGCGGCACGACGGTCGCCGGGATGCTGGTGGTCGCCGCACTCGATGTGCCTTACCAAATCTGGCAGTACGACAAGAAGTTGCGCATGACGAAGGAAGAAGTGAAGCGCGAGCATCGCGAGAACGAAGGCGATCCGCACGTGAAGGGGCGGATCCGCCAGCAGCAGCGCGCGATCGCGCGCCGCCGGATGATGGCGGCCGTGCCGAAGGCCGACGTGGTCGTGACGAACCCGACGCACTTCGCAGTCGCGCTGCAATACACGGACGGCGAGATGCGCGCGCCGAAGGTCGTCGCGAAGGGCGTGAACCTCGTCGCCGCGCGCATCCGCGAACTCGCGGCCGAACACAACGTGCCGCTGCTCGAAGCGCCGCCGCTCGCGCGTGCGCTGTATCACAACGTCGAACTCGAACGCGAGATTCCCGGCTCGCTGTACTCGGCCGTCGCCGAAGTGCTCGCGTGGGTCTACCAGCTCAAGCGCTTCCGTTCGGAAGGCGGTGCGTTCCCGGCGATGCCGGTCGATCTGGAGGTGCCGGCCGAACTCGACAAGGGGACGTCGGTCGCCGCCGACGACGAACGTGAAGAAGCCGAGGACACCCTCGGCAAGCAAGGGACCGCAGCATGAGCACCCCGACCACCGGCCTGTTCGCGAAGCGCCCGAACCCGTTCGCGGGCACGAACCTGCGCGCGCTCGCGGGCCCGATCCTCATCTGCATGATCCTGGGGATGATGATCCTGCCGCTGCCGCCGATGCTGCTGGATCTGCTGTTCACGTTCAACATCGCGCTGTCCGTGATGGTGCTGCTCGTCAGCATGTACACGATGAAGCCGCTCGACTTCGCGGCGTTCCCGAGCGTGCTGCTGTTCTCGACGCTGTTGCGCCTGTCGCTGAACGTCGCATCGACGCGCGTCGTGCTGCTCGAAGGCCACACGGGCCCGGACGCGGCCGGCCAGGTGATCGAGGCGTTCGGCCACTTCCTGGTCGGCGGCAACTTCGCGGTCGGCATCGTCGTGTTCGTGATCCTGATGATCATCAACTTCATGGTGATCACGAAGGGCGCGGGCCGGATCGCCGAAGTGTCCGCGCGCTTCACGCTCGACGCGATGCCCGGCAAGCAGATGGCGATCGACGCCGACCTGAACGCGGGCCTCATCAACGAAGAGCAGGCGCGCAAGCGGCGCCTCGCCGTGTCGCAGGAAGCCGAGTTCTACGGGTCGATGGACGGCGCGTCGAAGTTCGTGCGCGGCGATGCGATCGCCGGCCTGATCATCATGGCGATCAACGTGATCGGCGGGCTGATCGTCGGGATGGTCCAGCACGACATGACGTTCGCGGCCGCCGGCACGAACTACACGCTGCTGACGATCGGCGACGGCCTCGTCGCGCAGATCCCGTCGCTCGTGATCTCGACCGCGGCCGGCGTGATCGTGTCGCGCGTCGCGACCGACGAGGACATCGGCACGCAGATCACCGGCCAGCTGTTCACGAACCCGCGCGTGCTGAACATCACCGGCGCGATCATCGTGCTGATGGGCCTGATCCCGGGCATGCCGCACTTCGCGTTCCTCGCACTCGGCGGCGGCGCGATCTGGCTGGCCCGCACGCAGACCAAGCGCGCGGCGGCCCGCAAGGCGGCCGGCGACCTGACCGACATCGCGCCGCCCGCGGCGCTGCCGTCGGACAGCCACGAGGCGACCTGGGACGACGTGCAGCTGATCGACCCGCTCGGGCTGGAAGTCGGCTACCGCCTGATCCCGCTCGTCGACAAGAACAGCGACGGCGAACTGCTCAAGCGCATCAAGAGCATCCGCAAGAAATTCGCGCAGGAAATCGGCTTCCTGCCGCCGGTGATCCATATCCGCGACAACCTCGAGCTGCGACCGAACGCGTACCGGATCGCGCTGAAGGGCGTCGAGATCGGCGTCGGCGAAGTGTTCCCGGGCCAGTGGCTCGCGATCAACCCCGGCCAGGTGACGGCCGCGCTGCCGGGCGCCGTCACGCAGGATCCCGCGTTCGGGCTGCCGGCCGTGTGGATCGACGTCGCGATGCGCGAACAGGCGCAGGTGTACGGCTACACGGTGGTCGACGCGAGCACGGTCGTCGCGACGCACCTGAACCATCTGGTCGTCCAGCACGCGGCCGAGCTGCTCGGCCGCCAGGAAGTGCAGTCGCTCGTCGAGCGCACCGGCAAGGATGCGCCGTCGCTCGTCGAGGACCTCGTGCCGAAGACGATCTCGCTCACCACGCTGCAGAAAGTGCTGCAGAACCTGCTCGAGGAAGGCGTGCCGATCCGCGACATGCGCACGATCCTCGAAGCGGTGTCCGAACACGCGGGCCGCGGCGATGCGTTCGAGATCACGGCCGCGGTGCGGCTCGCGCTCGGCCGCGCGATCACGCAGCAGTGGTATCCGGGGGCCGGCGAGATGCAGGTGATGGGCCTCGACTCGAATCTCGAGCGCGTGCTGTCGCAGGCGCTCGCCACCGGCGCGAACCCGGGCCTCGAACCCGGCCTCGCGCACAACCTTCTGACCGGCACGCAACAGGCGATGCTGCGTCAACAGAATCTCGGGCTGCCGCCCGTGCTGCTGGTGCAGCACGCGCTGCGCGCGATGCTCGCGCGTTTCCTGCGCCGCAGCCTGCCGCAATTGAAAGTGCTGTCGTATGCCGAAGTGCCGGACACACGCACGATCAAAGTCGTTAACGTCATCGGGGGTTCCGCTTGAACATTCGCAAATTCACCGGCGCAACGAGCCGCGACGCACTTCGTCTGGTGCGCGAGGCGCTCGGCGCCGACGCGGTCGTGCTGTCGAACCGCACGCTCGATGACGGCAGCGTGGAAATCGTCGCCCTGGCAGATTCGGACCTGGCCGCCGTGACGCCGCCGGCCGCGGCGCGTCCGCGCATCGCCGCGTCGCGCACGCCGGAATCCGTGCCGGCCGCCGCCGTGCCGGGCATCGTGTCGCGCCCGGGCGCGGCGCTGGGCCGCCCGACGGTCAATCCGTATGCAGCGGGCGAAGGCGGGCTGCCGGACGTGTTCTCGTCGGTGTTCGGTGCAAGCGCCGACGCGGACGAGGCGACGGCGCAACCTTCGGCATTCGACGAGGACGCGCCGGCTACGGCAGCGCCGTCTTCCGCCGCTCCCACGCCGGCCGCCGCCTCCGAACCCGCGCCGTGGCTCGTCGAGCACGCGAAGCGCCTGACGCAGCAGCGCGACGCGCTGATGGCGCGTGCGCAGGCGACGCCCGCCGCGCCGCAAGCGAGCGCGCCTGCCTCGCAGGCCGCCGCGAGCGCGACGCCGCCCAACTGGGCACGCGACATCGTGCGCGACGCCGAACGCCGGATGCCGGCCGCCGCCATCCGCGCGGCGGACACGAACCCGAGCGCGGCGCATGCCGCGAAGGCGGCCGAGCGCACGCGCCTGTCCGCCGACGCGGCCGCCGTGGTGGCCGACGCCGTGAAGTCGCGCATCGAGCGGATCGTCAACGATACGGTGATGCAGGAGCTCGGCGAACTGCGCGGGATGATGGCAGAGCAGTTCGACAGCCTGATGTGGCACGACCGCCAGCGTCGCAGCGCCGTGCATGGCGCGCTGACGAAGCACCTGTTCGCGGCCGGTTTCTCCGCGCAGCTCGTGCGGATGCTGGTCGACAACATGCCGGCCGGCGACGGCGCGCAGACCCTCGAACAGGCCGCCGAGTGGGCGCAGTCGGTACTCGCGTCGAACCTGCCGGTGCTCGACAGCGAAGATGCGCTGATGGAGCGCGGCGGCGTGTTCGCGCTGATGGGGCCGACGGGCGTCGGCAAGACGACCACCACCGCGAAGCTGGCCGCACGCTGCGTGATGCGCTTCGGCGCGAGCAAGGTCGCGCTGCTGACCACCGACAGCTACCGGATCGGCGGCCACGAGCAGCTGCGCATCTTCGGCAAGATCCTCGGTGTGCCCGTGCACGCGGTGAAGGATGCGGGCGACCTCGCGCTCGCGCTGTCCGAGCTGCGCAACAAGCACATCGTGCTGATCGACACGATCGGCATGAGCCAGCGCGACCGCGCGGTATCCGACCAGATCGCGATGCTGCACGGGGCGAACGCGCCGGTGCAGCGCCTGCTGCTGCTCAACGCGACCAGCCACGGCGACACGCTCAACGAAGTCGTGCAGGCGTACCGCAGCGCGGGCGAGCATCCGGACCTGGCCGGCTGCATCCTCACGAAGCTCGACGAGGCGACCCACCTCGGCGGCGTGCTCGACACGGTGATCCGCTACAAGCTGCCGATCCATTACGTGTCGACCGGCCAGAAAGTGCCGGAGAACCTGTACGTCGCGTCGACCAAATTCCTGCTGAAGAGCGCGTTCTGTGTACCGCGCGACGGCTCGCCCTTCGTGCCGCAAGACGAGGACATGCCGACGCTGCTTTCCGCACTGACCGCACGTTCCACCGCCGAGCTGCACGAGGTGCGATTTGGATAAACAAATCATCGACCAGGCCGAAGGGCTGCGGCGCCTGCTGGCCGGGCGCGCGTCACGCATCGTCGCGGTGGCGGGCGGGCCGGCGGGTGTCGGCTGCACGTCCACCGTCGTGAACCTGGCGGCGGCGCTCGCGTCGCTCGGCAAGGATGTGCTCGTCGTCGACGAGCGTGCCGACGTGCATTCGGCCAGCGCGACGCTGGCGGGCGCGTGGCTGCGCGACGGCGAGCGCGCGCGGGTCGCGGCCGGCTTCGGCCTGTGCGCCGCGGCGCGGCTCGCGCGCACCGGCTACACCGACGCGCAGCTGAGCGATTTCATCGACGGGCCGGCCGACATCGTCCTCGTCGACGCGCAGCTCGGCGCCGACGGTTCGTTCTCGGCGCTCGCGCGCGAAGCGCACGACGTGCTGGTCGTCACGCGGGTCGCCGCGCAGGCGATCACCGAGGCGTATGCGTGCATGAAGCGGCTGCATTTCGCGCACGCGTTCGCGCAGTTCCGCGTGCTGACCAATCACGTCGGCAGCCACGCGGACGCGAAGACGGCGTTCGACAACCTCGCGGGCGTCGCGAGCCGCTACCTGACGGTGTCGATCGCCGACGCGGGCTGCGTGAGCGCCGATCCGCTCGTCGAGCATGCGCGCGAACTGACGCGTGCCGCGGTCGACGCGTTCCCGTCGTCGGCCGCCGCGCGCGATTACCGGCAGATTGCCGCCGACCTGCTGTACTGGCCGATGCGCCCGCGTCCGGGTGCGGGCCGCGCCGTGCACGCGGGCGGCAAGCCGTCGTATGAGGCGGGCGCGGCACACGCCGCGTGAGCGCCACCGGAAGGAGAGAGCCATGATGTACAACGCTCAAGGAAAGATGTCCCAGGCCGACGTGCTCGCGCAATATGCGCCGCTCGTGCGACGCCTCGGGCTGCAGCTCGTCGCGAAGATGCCGGCGAGCGTCGACCTCGACGACCTGATCCAGGCCGGCATGATCGGCCTGATGGACGCGGCCGGGCGCTACAAGGAAGACCAGGGCGCGCAGTTCGAGACCTACGCGACGCAGCGTATCCGCGGTGCGATGCTCGACGAGCTGCGCAGCAACGACTGGCTGCCGCGCAGCCTGCGCAAGACGTCGCGCGAGGTCGAGCACGCGGTGCACCAGGTCGAGCAGCATCTCGGCCGCTCGGCGAGCGAGACCGAGATCGCGCAGCACCTGAACATGCCGCTCGACGAATACCAGGGGATGCTGCAGGACCTGCACGGCAGCCAGCTGATCTATTACGAGGATTTCGACCGCGCGGCCGACGACGAGCCGTTCCTCGACCGCTACCGCGTCGATCACGCCGATCCGCTGTCGGCGCTGCTCGACGAGCACCTGCGCGAAGCGCTCGTCGAGGCGATCGAGCGGCTGCCGGAGCGCGAGAAGCTGCTGATGTCGCTGTACTACGAACGGGGTCTGAATCTGCGCGAGATCGGCGCGGTGCTCGAAGTGAGCGAATCGCGCGTGTGCCAGCTGCACAGCCAGGCGGTCGCGCGCCTGCGCGCACGGCTGCGCGAACAGGCGTGGGTCGGCGCGGAGTCCTGACCCTTTCCTGACGGCCGCGCGCGCCGGCGCCGCGCGCTGGTGCCGGGTGCGCGCCGTGTGTGTGCATGCTTGCGCATTCTGCGCGCCGATTTGCTACAATCCTCTCCGCTTTCCGAGGAGCGTTGCGACGGACCTCCAGTGTCCGCCAGGCTCGGAAGGCTTCACCAAGCAGTCGTGCGGCACAACCGCGTCGGCCCCGCTTCCTGAACGGCGCTCACGTCACCAATCTAGAAACTTTTTAGAAAGGAGGGCGTGATGAACGCCATTATCGATTCCAAAGCTACCAACGATTACGTCGTCGCCGACATGGCGCTGGCCGGCTGGGGCCGCAAGGAACTGAACATCGCCGAGACCGAAATGCCGGGCCTCGTGCAGATCCGCGACGAATACAAGGCGCAGCAGCCGCTGAAGGGCGCGCGCATTGCCGGTTCGCTGCACATGACGATCCAGACGGGCGTGCTGATCGAGACGCTGAAGGCGCTCGGCGCGGACGTCCGCTGGGCCTCGTGCAACATCTTCTCGACGCAGGACCACGCCGCTGCCGCGATCGTCGAAGCCGGCACGCCGGTGTTCGCGTTCAAGGGCGAATCGCTCGACGAATACTGGGAGTTCTCGCACCGCATCTTCGAATGGCCGAACGGCGAATTCGCGAACATGATCCTGGACGACGGCGGCGACGCAACGCTGCTGCTGATCCTCGGCGCGAAGGCCGAGAAGGACCGTTCGGTGATCGCAAAGCCGACCAACGAGGAAGAAGTCGCGCTGTACAAGTCGATCGCGCAGCACCTCGACGCCGACCCGACCTGGTACTCGACGCGCCTCGCGCACATCAAGGGCGTGACCGAAGAAACCACGACCGGCGTGCACCGCCTGTACCAGATGGAAAAGGACGGCCGCCTGCCGTTCCCGGCGTTCAACGTGAACGATTCGGTCACGAAGTCGAAGTTCGACAACCTGTACGGCTGCCGTGAATCGCTGGTCGACGGCATCAAGCGCGCGACCGACGTGATGATCGCGGGCAAGGTCGCGGTCGTCGCGGGCTACGGCGACGTGGGCAAGGGCTGCGCGCAATCGCTGCGCGGCCTGGGCGCGACCGTGTGGGTCACCGAAATCGACCCGATCTGCGCACTGCAGGCGGCGATGGAAGGCTACCGCGTCGTGACGATGGAATACGCGGCCGACAAGGCCGACATCTTCGTGACGGCGACCGGCAACTACCACGTGATCAACCACGATCACATGAAGGCGATGCGTCACAACGCGATCGTCTGCAACATCGGTCACTTCGACTCGGAAATCGACGTCGCGTCGACGCGCCAGTACCAGTGGGAAAACATCAAGCCGCAGGTCGACCACATCATCTTCCCGGACGGCAAGCGCGTGATCCTGCTGGCGGAAGGCCGCCTCGTGAACCTCGGCTGCGCGACCGGCCACCCGTCGTTCGTGATGTCGAACTCGTTCGCGAACCAGACGCTCGCGCAGATCGAGCTGTTCGTGCGCGGCAACGAGTACGAGAACAAGGTGTACGTGCTGCCGAAGCACCTCGATGAAAAGGTCGCGCGCCTGCACCTGGCGCGCATCGGCGCGAACCTGTCCGTGCTGTCGGACGAGCAGGCTTCGTACATCGGCGTGCAGAAGGACGGCCCGTTCAAGCCGAACCACTACCGCTACTGATCCGCTGCGCCGCTGCCGCGGTGCCGTGCGCGCGTCGCTGGCGCGCACCCGGTACGGCGGCACGGCGCGGGATCGCCGGCTGCCGCGGCGCGCCTTCGGGCACCCGCGGCAGCCGGCGGCGGCCACTGATCGTACCGATCGACAACCGAACCGGAGCACTCCATGAGCGTCATCCTCACCTGGGTCATCAACGCGCTCGCGCTGCTGATCATCACGTACCTCGTGCCGTCGATCCACATCAAGAGCTTCGGCACGGCGCTGATCATCGCGGTCGTGCTCGGCCTGATCAACACGGTGATCCGCCCGGTGCTGATCCTGCTGACGCTGCCCGTCACGATCGTCACGCTCGGGGTGTTCATCCTCGTCGTAAACGCGTTGTGCTTCTGGTTCGCGTCGTCGCTGCTGAAGGGCTTCGAGGTGTCGGGCTTCTGGTCCGCGTTCTTCGGTTCGATCCTGTACAGCATCGTGTCGTGGCTGCTGTCCGCCCTGATCTTCGGTCAGCGCGACATCGGCTGAGGCATGGGCCTGTTCCCTCAGAATCATGAAAACGATCGAACTCTCGTTTGAATTCTTCCCGCCGAAGACGGCGGAAGGCGTCGAGAAGCTGCGCGCCACGCGTGCGCAACTGCTGCCGCTGAAGCCGAAATTCGTGTCCTGCACGTTCGGCGCCGGCGGTTCGACGCAGCAGGGCACGCTCGATACGGTGCTCGACATGCAGAAGGACGGCCTCGAGGCCGCACCGCACCTGTCGTGCATCGGTTCGTCGCGCGACAGCCTGCGCGCGATCCTCGACCAGTACCGCTCGTACGGGATCCGCCACATCGTCGCGCTGCGTGGCGACCTGCCGTCGGGGATGGGCGAAGTCGGCGAACTGCGCTATGCGTCGGAGCTCGTGAGCTTCATCCGCGCCGAGCACGGCGACTGGTTCCACATCGAGGTTGCCGGCTATCCGGAGTACCACCCGCAGGCGCGCTCGCCGAAGGCCGATCTCGAGAATTTCGCGCGCAAGGTGAAAGCCGGCGCGAATTCCGCGATCACGCAGTACTTCTTCAACGCCGATGCGTATTTCCGCTTCGTCGACGATGCGCGCAAGCTGGGCGTGGAGGTGCCGATCGTGCCGGGCATCATGCCGATCACGAACTTCTCGCAGCTGATGCGTTTCTCCGAGATGTGCGGCGCCGAAGTGCCGCGCTGGATCGCACGCCGGCTCGAGAGTTTCGGCGACGATCGCGAGTCGATCCGCGCGTTCGGCGCGGACGTCGTCACGAGCCTGTGCCAGCGTCTGGTCGACGCGGGCGTGCCGGGTCTGCATTTCTATACGCTGAACACGGCGGCCGCGACGCGGACGATCTGTGAACGGCTCGTCATGTAAGCGCGCTCACGCGATTGCATGCGTCAAAGCCCCGCCGGTTGTGCCGGCGGGGCTTTTTTTTCGATGACGGCGGCGCGCGGCCGCGTGCGTCAGCGCTGCGCCTGCATCAGCGGCGGGCGGCGCTCGAACCACGGCCGCGCCTGTTCGAGCTGCCGGGCGAGCCGGAGCAGCAGCGCGTCGTCGGCGTGACGCGCGGCGAACTGCACGCCGATCGGCAGCCCGCGCGCGTTCCAGTAGAGCGGCACCGACATCGCCGGCTGGCCGGTCAGGTTGAACAGCTCGGTGCAGCCGGCCCACGTGAACGCCTTTTCCGACGACTTCGCGAGCATTTCCTTCAGCAGCGGCTTCACCGGCAGCGCGGCGAGCACCTTCATCTGCGCCGCTTCGAACGGCGTCGGCTGCAATTCGCCGATCTTCACCGGCGGGCCCGCGAGCGACGCGCACAGGATCGCGTCGTAGCGCGACACGAGGCCGGCCACCTGCACGGTGAGCTGGCGCTGCCATTCGAGCACGTCCGGCAGGCGCGTGCGCGCGAGGCGCCGGCCGACCACGGCCATCGCCCACGTCGCGGCCTCGAATTCGCCGCGCTTCGGCGTGCGGCCGGTCAGCGCACGCGCGCCGAGCACCATCTCCTCGGCGATCGTCGCCCACAACGTGAGGAAGGTTTCGGCGGCGCGCGCGTAGTTGACGTGCAGCGTCGCCGGCTCGACATGGTGGCCGAGCGATTCGAGCAGCGCGGCCGCGTCGTCGAGCGCCGCGCGCGTGTCGTCGGCGAGCGCCGGCGCGAGCATCGGGTCGAGCACGAGGCCGATCCGCAGCGGGCCGGGCGGCGTGTCGAGCTCGCCGAGGAACGTGCCGGGCGCGCCGGCCGGCAAGGTCTGGCCGGTCGTCACGTCGAGCAGCAGCGCGCTGTCGCGCACGCTGCGCGTGACCGCATGCTGGACGACCAGCTCGCCGTTCGACGGCAGGTCGACGAGTACCGGGTTGCGGCTCGGCTTCAGGCCGAACAGCCCGCAGCACGACGCCGGAATGCGGATCGAGCCGCCGCCGTCGGACGCATGCGCGATCGGCACGATGCCGGCCGCGACGGCCGCCGCCGCACCGCCGCTCGAGCCGCCGGGCGTGTGATCGAGATTCCACGGGTTGCGGCACGCGCCGAACAGTTCGGGTTCCGTGTACGGCATCTGGCCGATCTCCGACGTGTTGGTCTTGCCGAACACGTTGAGACCGGCCGCGCGGCTGCGCGCGATCACCGGCGAATCGTCGGCGGGCACGAAATACCGGTAGTGCCGGCTGCCCATCGACAGCGGCAGCCCGGCGACCGCCGCGCCGAGATCCTTCACGAGATAGGGAACGCCGGCGAACGGCGCGTCGGCGCCGCCGTCGGGTGTGGCGGCCGCACGCTGGCGCGCGGCGTCGTAGTCCTGCAGCACGATCGCGTTGATCGCGCCGTTGACCGCTTCGGCCTGGCCGATCGCGGCGTCGAGCAGTTCGCGCGGGCTCGCCTTGCGTTCGCGTACCAGTGTGGCAAGGCTGATCGCGTCGTGCGCGAGATAGTCCGAGTGCATCGCTGTCATCCCCGTTGTGACTCGTGGCGATGACAGCAGCATAACGCGGGCCCGGTGTACGGGGCCCGCGGCCGGCCGTTTTTAGAGGTGCTCGGCGAGGAAGGTCAGCGTGCGGCCGTGCGCGAGCGCCGACGCGCGCTGGTTGTACGACGCGCGGTCCGTGCAGTTGAAGCCGTGCTCGGCGCCCGGGTACATGTGGAACGACGCGTTGCCGTGGCCGGCGAATGCGGCCTTCACCTGGTCGACCGCCGCAGGCGGGATCGCGTGGTCGTTTTCCGCGTAGTGGAACAGGATCGGCTGCTTGATCTGGCCGGCCAGATCGAGCGCGTTCTGGATGCCGCCGCCGTAGTAGGCCACGGCCGCGTCGATCTTGCCGGTCGCGGCCGCGCGGTACGCGAGCTGGCCGCCGAAGCAGTAGCCGATCGCGGCGACCTTGCCGGCCACTTCGGGGCGCGCGCGCAAGGCGTCGGCTGCCGCGCCGATGTCCGCGACCGCGAGACCCACGTCGGTCTTTTTCATCAGCTCGATGCCCTTGTCGCGATCCGCGCCTTCGTAGGTCAGCTCGACGCGCGGCTGCGTGCGCCAGAACACGTCCGGCGCGAGCGCGACGAAGCCGTCGGACGCGTACTGGTCGGCGACCGCGCGGATGTGCGCGTTCACGCCGAAGATCTCCTGGATGATGATGACGGCAGGGCCGGTGCCGCGCTTGGGCAGTGCGAGATAGCCGCCGAAGCTGTCGTTACCGGTCGGGATGTCGATCCATTGGGCTGTCACGTTCTGAACTCCTGGCGAACGGGGTGCGCGAGGCGCCCCGGGGGTGAAAAGAGGGCGGCCTAGTGTGCCACCGATCGTCCGATGCTGCAGCGCATGCGAGCGCTTCTCACGCAGCGATCGTTTCGATCTCGATTATTCATTTTTCGGCGCTGCGCCGCTTCGATAGAGTCGATGTGTCGGCCTTTACAAAGCGCTTTCGCGCATCGTCATCGAAGGATTCGCCATGTCTGCCCGCTCGTTTTCCACACCCTTTTCCGAACGCTTCGGCCTGCGCCTGCCGCTCGTGCAGGCGCCGATGGTCGGCGCGACCACGACCGCGATGGTCGCCGCCGCCTCGAATGCCGGCGCGCTCGGCAGTCTCGGCGCCGGCGCATTCGCCCCCGAGCGTCTCGCGACCGAAGTCGAAGCCATCCGCGCGGCGACCGATCGCCCGTTCGCGATCAACCTGTTCGTGCTGCCCGACGTCGCGCCCGACGTCGCGCCCGACGCGGCGACCGTCGCCCGCGCGCTCGCCGCGATCGATCCGCTGAATGCCGCGTTCGGGTTGCCGCCGGGCACCGCGCCCGCGCGCTACGCGCCCGACTTCCGCGCGCAGCTCGATGCACTCGTGGCGTTGCGCGTGCCCGTTGCGAGCTTCACGTTCGGCGTGCTCGATGCAGCCGACGTCGCGCGCCTGAAGGCGGCCGGCACCTACGTGATCGGCACGGCGACGCACGTGGCCGAGGGCCTCGCCTGGCAGGCGGCCGGTGCCGACGCGCTGTCCGCGCAGGGTGCCGAGGCGGGCGGCCATCGCGGCACGTTCATCGGTTCCGCCGACGATGCGCTGATCGGCACGTTCGCGCTCGTGCCGCAACTGGTCGACGCGACCGGCCTGCCCGTGCTCGCCGCGGGCGGCATCATGGACGGCCGCGGGATCGCGGCCGCGCTGGCGCTCGGTGCGCAGGGCGCACAACTCGGCACCGCGTTCCTCACCTGCACGGAAAGCGCGATCGCGGCCGACTGGAAGGCGCGCCTGCTTGCGAGCGCCGACACGTCGACGCAGGTCACGCGCGCCATCACCGGCCGCCACGCACGCGGGCTGCGCAACACGTTGATGGCCCGGCTCGGCGAACGCGTGGCCGACGCCGCGCCGTACCCGGTGCAGAACGCGCTGACGCAGCCGCTGCGCCAGGCCGCTGCGCGCGCGAACGACGGCGACTACCTGTCGCTGTGGGCCGGGCAGGGCGCACCGCTCGCACGACGGCGCGGCGATGCGCTGACGACGTCGCAGCTCGTCGCCGCGCTCGATGGCGAATGGCGTGCGGCGGCTGCCTGAATCGTTCATATCGGACGACGAAACGCGCGTTGTCACGCGCGTTTCATTCAATGATCACGGGCACAAAATACCGAATCGAAATGCCCCCGGAATGTTTTAAAACGACCTTTCAACAAGCCACCTGGAATTAGCGGAAACCCTTATCCGGCGGGGCTCGCGGCGATATTCGAGTCGTCATTCCAAAGCGTGCATATCGGTAGTGTTACCACTACCCCAAAAAAGTCCCACAAATTAATTTGATCACCTACACTTGCGCGCAAGTACGGACGGGCGGCCGCTAAAAGCGGCGGTTTTCACGTGCTTGAGGCCAAGTGCATGAACGATGCAACCGGCGAATCGTCCAGTGATTGCAAACACAGGGATGGCAGCGGGGCACCGGGCGATGGCGTTTTATTGGGACCGAAACTGGAGACTTACATGAATATCAAGATGCAAAAGCTGTTGCCGATCACCGCGGCCGCGATGCTGTGCGCTGCAGCTGCGGGCAACGCAGCGGCCGATCAAGTCGTCAAGATCGGCCACGTCGCGCCCTTGACGGGCGGCATTGCACACCTGGGCAAGGACAACGAAAACGGCGCACGTCTCGCGGTTGAAGAGATCAACGCCAAGGGTCTCACGGTCGGCGGCCAGAAAATCACGCTGCAACTCGACCCGCAGGATGACGCGGCCGACCCGCGGCAGGCCACGCAGGTTGCGCAGAAGCTCGTCGACGACAAGGTCGTCGCGGTGGTCGGCCACCTGAACTCGGGCACGTCGATCCCGGCCTCGAAGATCTACAGCGATGCGGGCATCGTGCAGATCTCGCCGTCGGCGACCAACCCGGCCTACACGCAGCAGGGCTTCAAGACCACGTACCGCGTGGTGGCCACCGATGCGCAGCAGGGCCCGGCACTCGCCAACTACGCGCACTCGAAGGGCATCAAGAGCGTGGCCGTGGTCGACGATTCGACCGCGTACGGCCAGGGTCTCGCGAACGAGTTCGAGAAGAAGGCCAAGGCGCTCGGCCTGAAGGTGATGTCGCATGACGCGACGAACGACAAGGCGGTCGACTTCCGCGCGATTCTGACCAAGATCAAGGGCGAGAATCCGGACGCGATCATGTACGGCGGCATGGACGCAACGGGCGGCCCGTTCGCGAAGCAGGCGAAGCAGCTCGGCCTGCGCGCGAAGATCCTCGCGGGCGACGGCGTGTGCACGGAAAAGCTGGCCGACCTGGCCGGCGACGCGACCGACAACGTGGTGTGTTCGGAAGCCGGTGCTTCGCTCGAGAAGATGTCGGGCGGCGCGGCGTTCAAGTCGAAGTACGAGAAGCGCTTCGGCCAGCCGATCCAGATCTACGCACCGTTCACGTATGACGCCGTGTACATCATCGTCGATGCGATGAAGCGCTCGAACTCGACGGATCCGGCGAAGATCCTCGCCGCGATGCCGGCGACGAACTACTCGGGCGTGATCGGCACGACGACCTTCGACTCGAAGGGCGACCTGCAGCACGGCGTGATCTCGCTGTACAACTACAAGGGCGGCAAGAAGTCGCTGCTCGACGAAGTGAAGATGTAACGATACAAGCGGTCAACAGAAGGGGTGAAAGCGCGCATGCGGCAACGCATGCGCGCTTTCTTTTGGGGCCGGCGCCTGCCGCGCCCCGTCAGATCTTCAGCCGCGCGAGCACCTTCGGCGCGACGGCCGCGACGAGCGCCGCGCACAGCGCGACGACGGACAGCCCGATCGTCAGGTTCGACGCCTGCGCGACGGCGCCGATCACGACCGGACCGAACAGCATGCCGAAATACGCGAGCCCGGCCACGTGCGCGAGCCCTTCGGCCGCATGGATGCCTTTCACGCGGGCGGCGGCCGCGAACAGCACCGGCATCATGTTCGCGAGGCCGAGGCCCATCAGCGTGAAGCCGGTCAGCACCGTGGCCGAATACGGCAGCAGCAGCGCGCCGATCATCCCCGCGCAGGCGAGCGACGCGCTCGCGAACACGAGCTGCGGCGCGCCGAAGCGGGCGCGCACGGCGTCGCCCGCGAAGCGCGCGATGGCCATCCCGCCCGAGAACGCGGCATAGGCGGCGCTGGCGAGCGCGGGGCTCGCCACGACGACGTCGCGCATGTAGACCGTCGCCCAGTCGTACATCGCGCCTTCGGCGATCAGCGCGACGAGCGCGATGCCGCCGAGCATCCACAACGCCGGCGAGCGCCAGCGGTTGCCGCCGCCGTGCGCGTGCTCGTGGTGCGGCACATGCGGCAGCACGGCCGGGCTGGCGATCACCAGCACCGTCGCGCTGGTCGCCGCCGCGAGCGCGAGATGCACGGCCGGCGCCATGCCGGCCGACAGCAGCGCGCCGCCGGCGGCCGCCCCCGCCATCCCGCCGATGCTGAACATGCCGTGCAGCGACGACATGATCGGCCTGCCGATCGCAATTTCGACCGCGCTGGCCTCGGCGTTCATCGCGACGTCGAGCGTCGCCATCGAGAAGCCGAACAGCGCGAGCACGGCCAGCAGCAACGGATAGTCGGGCACGACGAGGATCAGCGCCGCGCAGGCCGACATCACGAGCCCGCCCGCGAGGCACGCGGTGCGCGAGCCGACGCGCGCGATCCAGCGCGCGATGGTCAGCATCGCGGTAATCGAGCCGACGGCGACCGCGAACAGCGCGATCGACAGCAGCCCGGGGCTCAGCGCGAACTTGTCGCGCACGGTCGGCACGTGCACGCCCCACGACGCGAACATCATGCCGGCGACGAAGAACAGCGCCATCGACGCCGCGCGCGCCCGCTGGCGGGCCGGTAGCGACAGCACGCGATGCGCGTCGGGCGGCGCGGCGAACGGGGACGACGATTCGGGGGAGGAGGATTCGGACACGGTGACGCTCATCAAAAGAAATGCACGGGCGCACGCGGCGCCCGTCGGATCCGTCAGATTCTATCGAACCGCTTACGATCCTGCCGGGCGTTGGCCGTTCGGCCGATGATCCGGCGATTTCCCGGTGACCCGCGTTCGGCCGTATCGCTGCATAGGCCGTTCGACCGATGCGCGGCGCGCCGCGCCCGCGGGTAACATCGAAGCGCATGGCGTGCCCGGCGCGCCGCCTTTCGACCGCAGGAGTCCTCTTGAACATCGATCCCGCTCTCACCGTGCATCTGCTGCACCGCTGCGCGCTCGGCACGCTCGCCACCCATTCGCGCGATCCGCAGGGTTTCCCGTATCCGACGGTCGTCCCGTTTGCACCCGATGCAAGCCATCGTCCCGTGATCCTCGTGAGCGGCCTCGCGGAGCACACGCGCAATCTGGCCGCCGATCCGCGCGCGGGCTTCCTCGTCGTCGACGCGCCCGACGGCGACGTGCTGAACGCCGAGCGCGCGACGCTGCTCGGCCGGTTCGTGCCGCTCGGCGACGATCCGCACGTCACCGCGCGCTACGGTCGTTATGAGCCGGACGCCGCGCGCTATCTCGCGCTCGGCGATTTCACGTTCTGGGCGCTCGACGTCGAGCGGCTGCGCTATATCGGCGGGTTCGGGCGCATGGGCTGGGTCGACGGCACGCATCTCGATGCGCTGCCGCCGCTCGCGTTCGACGAGGAGCAGGCGTTATGGGACGCGTACGATGCCGGCGCTGCGCGCCGAGACGGGCTCGAATTGCTCGGTGTCGATCGCCACGGCGCCGACTGGCGACATGACGGCCGCCGCGTGCGTACGCCGTTTGATACGCCATTGGCCGATACGGGCGAATTGCGCGAGCGGCTGATTGCGTGCGCGCGGGATGTGACGTGACGTCGCGGATACCGGCCGGTCCGCGCTTTGCCGTTTAGCGAGTCGCGCCATCCGATTTTCGTAAAACTGTCGTCCGATGAAAGCTTCTATTTTTCAAATGCAGGGTAATTGCGTATGTTGATAGACCTTATAGACAATCGCTAATGTCCTAATCTCTGTGTAGGAACGTAAAAATTTGAGAAAAGGCCGCGACCGGTCAAAATGACACGTGTGAATTCCAATTGATCTCGGGATTTTCATGAATCTCGCTTCTATCAAATCTTTTTTGTGCTAATCTCTGCCTTCGAAAATCCGAGGCACATATATTTCAAGAATGGTGAGCTGGCTGCAGACCGGCGCCATTGGTCAGATAGAAAGGGAAACTATGTCTTCTTACAAGGACCTGCTGGCCCAGCGGGAGAAGCTGGAGAAGCAAATCGAAGAAGCAAAGTCGCGTGAATACGCTGAAGTGCTGAATGACGTGAAGCAGAAAATTGCCGACTACGGCTTTTCGCTCGCCGAACTCGGTCTCAGCCGCGCGAAGGCAGGCAAGGTTGGCCGTCCGCGCGCAGGCGTCGCCGCGAAATATCGCGATCCGGAAACGGGCGCGACGTGGTCGGGCCGCGGCAAGCCGCCGCGCTGGATCGCCGGCAAGAACCGCGAACAGTTTGCGATTTAAACGTCCGTTTAAGTAGCCTGCGCTTCAAAAGAGCCGCGTGTCCGTTGAGGAGCGCGGCTTTTTTGTTTTCAGCGGCCGCCAGCCACATGGCGCCGTCATGAAAATGTAATAATCCGGTGTGAATGGAAATGCGACCCGTTCGCATAAGCGATTGATTTAAATAAGAAATTTGTGGGTATTGGCGGAGTTCGCGGGGCGCCCTTGATAGAATCGGGTTTCGCACACCGATATCTCATATTTCATGTCCACGTTTTCCGGCGACGCGCAGAGCACAGATAAGCACGCGGTTGCGCGCAAGAGCACGTTCGTCAGTATTGTGCTGAATGTCGTGCTTGCGACATTTCAGATCGTCGTTGGCACGATTGCACATTCGCAGGCATTGATTGCCGACGGGGTGCATTCGATTTCCGATTTGATCTCGGATTTTGTCGTGCTGGTTGCGAATCGGCATAGCGGCGCATCGCCGGATGCCGACCACAATTACGGCCACAGCCGCTACGAGACCGTCGCCTCGCTGTTTCTCGGCGCTATCCTGATTGCGGTCGGCGTCGGCATGCTATGGCGGGCCGGCGACCGTCTCGTTAATCTCGAAAACATTCCGGCGGTCCATTTTTCCGCGCTGCTCGTCGCGCTGACGGTGCTCGTGTCGAAAGAGGCGCTGTTTCGCTACATGCTGCGCGAAGCGCGGCGTGTCCGCTCGGCGATGCTCGTCGCGAACGCATGGCATGCGCGTTCGGACGCCGCATCGTCGCTCGTCGTCGCGATCGGCATCGTCGGCAGCCTGGCCGGCGTGCGGCTGCTCGACCCGATCGCGGCGGCGATCGTCGGCTTCATGGTCGCGCGCATGGGCTGGACGTTCGGCTATGACGCATTGCAGGACCTCTCCGACCGCGCGCTCGATACGACCGATACGGCCGAGATCCGCGCGCTGCTCGCGGCGACGCCGGGCGTGCGCGACGTGCACGACCTGCGCACGCGCAAGATGGGCGATGCCGCGCTCGTCGACGCGCACATCCTCGTCGATCCGAAAATCTCCGTCTCCGAAGGGCATTACATCGCCGAGACCGCGCGTGCGCGCGTATTGACCGACCCGCGCGTGCTCGACGCGCTGATTCACGTCGACCCGGAGAACGACGCGGCGCGCCGCCCGGCGCTCGCACTGCCACCACGCGGCGAGATCGTGGCACGGCTCGAGGCCGCGCTCGCGCAGCGCGGGCTGCATGCGGCGGCCATCAACCTGCATTACCTGAGTACGGGGCTCGAGATCGACGTGACGCTTGCCTGCGATCCGCACGACACCGACGCGGCGCTGGCCGGCCGGCTCGACGCCGACGCGCTGAAGCGCGAGTTCGGCGCGCGCCGGATCGGCTTCACGCGCACGGTGCCCGCGCAGGCGTGACCCGCCGCGGGCACACGAGAGGGAAGTCCGCCGGCGCGTGCCTGCGCGTTACAGCGGCAGTTGCGTGTCGAACTTGATCTCGCGCAGCACGACGCTCGTGCGCACCTGCGACACGGCGGGGATCTTGAAGATGCGTTCGTGCAGGAACACGTCGTAGGCCTTGATGTCCGGCGCGACGATCTTGAGGATGTAATCGGCTTCGCCGGTCGTGCTGTAGCACTCGGTGACTTCCGGGCAGGTCGAGATCTCGCGCTCGAACTGCTCGACGCCGCCTTCGTTGTGGCGGGTCAGGTGCACGTGCGCGAGCGCGCAGACGTGCAGGCCGAGCTTCTCGCGATCGAGCAGCGCCGTGTAGCGCTGGATCACGCCCGACTGTTCCATGTCCTTGATGCGGCGCCAGCACGGCGTGCTCGACAGGCCGACCTGGTCCGAGATTTCCTGGACCGAACGGCGCGCGTCGAGTTGCAACAGGCGAAGGATTTTTTGCGAAAAGGAATCGAGCGTCACCTGCGCCTCCATGCGGCAGCTACAACATGCTGAATGTTAGAGGGCCGGGAAAGGAAAGGCAATCTGGCGTCGCGTTGTTGAGCGAGATTCGCTAATTTGCTCGCGGATCCGTGGGATTTTGTCCCGCGCCTGCGTGTTCCGACCGATCGGTGTCCGACACCGCGAGGCCGGCGAGCGCAGCCTGCTGGCGGCGCAGGTCGGCCAGCATGTTGCAGAACAGCGCGCCTTGCTCGATCGCGTCGTCGAGCGCGACGTGCGTATGCGGATGGTCGTCGAACCAGTGCTTCGGAAAGCGCGGCTTGATCGCCTTCCGGTACGGCAGGCCCGTCATCGCGAACGCGAGCGTCTTGATGTCGAGCGCCGACCACGAGAACGGGCAGCGGCCCGCGAAGCGCATCATGTACCAGAACATGAACGTGAAGTCGAAGCCGGCCGGCATCGCGACGAACACCGGCTTGCCGGGCAGCGCCTCGACCCAGTCGACGTACGCGAGCAGCGCCGCTTCGGGCGCCTGCAGGTCCTTTCGGCACGCGGCCCATGCTTCGGGCTCGGTCTTCCACCACGCTTCCTGCACCGGGTGCGCCTGCGCGCCCGGCAGCGTTTCGAGATTGGCCGAGAACGTCGCGATCAGCTGCTTGTCCTCGGTATAGGCGGCCGAGGCAAAGCTCAGCATCGAATGCGGGCCGGGAATCGGGCCGTCGGCCTCGACATCGGTGCTGACGTAGATTTCCGGGATGGCGGTCTGGTTCATCCGAATACCTTGTCGGACACGAACGGGTTCGTGCGGCGCTCGTCGCCGAACGTCGACACCGGGCCGTGGCCCGGCACGAACGTCACGTCGTCGCCGAGCGGCCACAGCTTCTCCTTGATCGACCGGACGAGATCCTCGTGGTTGCCGCGCGGGAAATCGGTGCGGCCGATCGAGCCGGCGAACAGCACGTCGCCGACGATCGCGACGCGATGCGCGCGGCTGAAGAACACGACGTGGCCGGGCGTGTGGCCCGGGCAGTGATAGACCTCGAGCGTTTCGTCGCCGAACCGCACGGTATCACCGTCGTTCAGCCAGTGATCCGGCTCGAAGGTTTCGGCGGCCGGAAAGCCGAAGCGTTCGCTCTGCATCGGCAGCTTCTCGATCCAGAAGCGCTCTTCTTCCTGCGGCCCCTCGATCGGTACGCCGTAATGCGTCGCGAGCGTCTTCGCGCCCGCGCAGTGATCGATGTGCCCGTGCGTGAGCAGCACCTTCTCGACCTGCACGTTCTGCCGCGCGACTTCCTGTTCGATCCGGTCGAGATCGCCGCCCGGATCGACGACGGCGGCGCGGCCCGTCTTCTCGCAGACGAGCAGCGAGCAGTTCTGCTGGAACGGCGTGACCGGAATGAGCGTGACTTTCATGGAGGCACCGGCGGCTAAAAGGAGCGATTGTACCGGTCGCGCGTGCCGCTTGCCGGTCGCACGACGCGTGTCGCGGTACCCGCCTCCGGGCATTCCAGGAGCATGTCGATTGTTACGGCCATAGTGAGAATCAATGGTCCCCGACGGGCGCTTTTCGAGACAAGGTTTTGGTTTATGTATAATGCGCCCCATTGCGCGTGAATTTCACGCAATTCGCTGGTGTTTCGGCCCCGTTAAAAAGGGGCGTCGGAGGCACCGTCAAGCATCAGCCGCCGGGGAGTCCGGCGGTGTATCCAGCACCGAGCTTTCGGTGCTCACGTCTTGTCCGGCCGGGTGCTGCGCGCCCGCCTGCGGCCCTGCTGCCGCGCCGCCGGATGAGGCCTGTGCCGCCGTTCCTGTGAGTCGGTCGTTTCGACGCGCGCGAACGTGAAGCCATGTTCGATGGCGGCATGTGGGGTCTGGTCAGGCTGTTGGGGACAGGTTGCGCCAGACGTGAAAACTAATCAGGACGGTTGCGGCCTAGACGAAAGCCGCGCCCATGCTAGCCGCCTGCTCGCATCCGAGCGGGGCGTGCACGCATTTGCCGTCCGGGCCGCGTGTCTGCGCTGTGAAGCAGCGTGATGAAGGAGCGGCCCGAACCAGAAGGCGACACGTCGATGAATTTACGTTTTCCGAGTCGATTCGGGACCATTGCATTGTTTTTTGCGCTGACGGGCTGTGCGGTGCCACCCAGCCAGACCACCAGCAGCGCGAACCAGAAGAAAGCGGTCGACAAGACGGCCGCTGCCGCGAAGGCGGACGACGACAAGCAGCAACTCAGTTTTGATTCCGCGCTGGCGTCGATGCCGGCTGCCGACAGCAAGGACGCGAAGAAGTCGTCGCTGGCGGACGCCGAGCCGATCGACGGCAAGGATGTGTCCGATTTCCGCCAGACGGGCCGCGCATCGTGGTACGGGCGGGATTTCCACGGCCGCCGCACCGCGAACGGCGAGCGCTTCAACATGAACGCACTCACCGCCGCACACCGCACGCTGCCGCTGTCGTCGTACATCAAGGTGACGAATTCGTCGACCGGCAAGTGGGTCGTCGTGAAGGTCAACGATCGCGGGCCGTACAAGCGCGGCCGCGTGCTCGACCTGTCGTATGCGGCCGCGAAGCTGATCGGCCTCGTGCACGCCGGCACGGGCCGCGTGAAGATCGAAGGGCTGTCGCCGCAGGAAGCGCGCGAGGCTCGCGACGAAATGTTCGCGTCGGTCTCGGCGAAGTAACGCAGCGGCTCGACCGCTCATGCAAAAGGGCTGCCCGAGGGCAGCCCTTTGTCTTTCCTGCGCGGCGCGATGCCGGCGCCGGCTTCCCGGTGCCGGTCGCCTCGCGCGTCAGCTTTCGTCCTTCAGTACGAGCGCACGCGCATACAGCGTGTTGCGCGACGCGCCCGTCAGCGCGGCCGCGAGCTTGGCCGCGCTCTTCACCGGCACCTCTTCCAGCAGCAGCTTGAGCAGCGCGTCGTGCGCGGTGTCGTCGGCTTCGCCGCTCGTCGCCGGTGCGCCTTCGACCACCAGCACGAACTCGCCGCGCTGCCGGTTCGCATCACCGGCGAGCCAGGTCTGTCCTTCGGCCAGGGTGCCCTGGAACAACTGCTCGTGTAGCTTGGTGAGCTCGCGCGCGATCAGCAGCCGGCGCGCGGGGCCGAATGCGTCGGCGAGTGCGGCGACGGTTTCGGCGATCCGGTGCGGGGCCTCGTAGAACACCAGCGCATACGGGTGCGATACCAGCGCCTGCAGCGCGGTCGCGCGTTGCTTCGCCTTCGGCGGCAGGAAGCCCGCGAACGTGAACGCGCCGGCCCAGTCGCCGGCCACGCTCAGCGCGGTCACGGCCGCGCTCGCGCCCGGCAGCGGGATCACCGCGAAGCCGGCGGCGCGCACCGCGTCGACGAGCCGCGCGCCGGGGTCCGAGATGCCGGGCGTGCCGGCGTCCGATACATAGGCCACGCGTTCGCCGCCGCGCAGCAGTTCGATTACGCGTTGTGCGGCTTCGCGTTCGTTGTGCTCGTGCACGGCGAGGAGCGGTTTCGAGATCCCGTAGCGGGCGAGCAGCTGGCCCGTATTGCGGGTGTCTTCGGCCGCGATGCGGTCGGCGAGGCCGAGCACGTGCAGCGCGCGCAGCGTGATGTCGGCGGTGTTGCCGATCGGCGTGGCGACCACGTAGAGCGCGGCGTCCGGGTAGTGCTGCGTGTGCGCGAGTTCGAGGAGGGCAGTCATGGCAGGCAATGCGCGCAATCGCGGCGCAAGCGGAACAAGGACGGCATTGTGCCACGCGGCGCCGGCCCGGCCGGGCGACGGGTGTGGTTTGGCGCGCGCCGGCGACAACTTTTCGGATGCGGCGCGATCCAAACCGGTCGGCGCGGCGTTCGAGCTGCGTGCGCGGCAGTTTCTCGAACGTCGTGGCCTCGTGTTCGTCGCGGCGAACGTGACGATGCGCGGTGGCGAGCTCGATCTCGTGATGCGCGAGCCCGACGGCATGCTCGTGTTCGTCGAGGTGCGCGCGCGGCGCAGCGTCCGGCATGGCGGCGCGGCCGCGAGCGTCGGCTGGCGCAAGCGGCGTCGCCTGGTGGCGGCCGCGCTCCAGTTCTGGGCGCGCCACGGCGCCGGCGCCGCGTGCCGCTTCGACGTCGTCGCGTTCGAGGCTGGCCGGCTCGCGTGGCTGCGCGACGCATTTCGTACCGACGATGCGTAGCGGCGAGCTGTGACGAGATGTAAAGAGTTCTTGCCGGACCCCCGGAGAGGGTGCCGGAGTACGGTAAACTCGCCGCACCCACGATGTCGCGCGATGCGTGCCACGCGCCCAGTTCACCAGGAATCGATGTCAGTCGAACGTATTCAGCAACATTTCCGCGACAGTGCCGCGCTTCACGCCGAAGCGGCCGACGCGCTGTCGCTGCCGATCGCAGCCGCGGTCGATGCGATGTTCGCCGCGCTGGCGAACGGCAACAAGATTGTCGCGTGCGGTGACGGCCCGTCGGCCGCCGCCGCGCATTACCTCGCCGTGTCGCTCGTCGGCGGCTTCGAGCGCGAGCGCCCGGGCCTGCCCGCGATCGCGCTGGCCACCGATGCGTCGCAGGGCGGCCTCGCGGGCGCGGTGTCCGCCGATCAGCTGTTCGCGCAGCAGGTGCGCGTGCTCGGCCAGACCGGCGACATCCTGCTGGTGCTCGATCCGGCCGGCGCGTCGCCGCGCGTGCTGGCGGCGATCGACGAAGCGCACGAGCGCGAGATGACCGTCGTCGCGCTGACGGGCGGCGATGGCCATGCGGTCGCCGCCGCGCTGTCCGATACCGATATTCCGATCAGCGTGCCCGCCGTTCGCGCGGCGCGCATCCACGAAGTCCATCTGCTGACCATCCACTGCCTGTGCGACGGCATCGACGCGATGCTGCTGGGTGAGGATTGAACGAAGGAGAGCCGTCGATGAATCAAAGCCGCGTCAAACAGACGCTCGTCAGAACCACGCTGCTCGCTACGTTGACGGCGGGTCTCGCCGTGTCGCTGCAAGGTTGTGTGCTCGGGGTCGTGGGCGCAGCGGCCGGCGGCGGCGCGCTGATCGCGACCGATCGCCGGACGCTCGGCGCGCAGACGGAAGATCGCGAGATCCAGGTCAAGTCGCTCACGCAGATCAACAACGGGCTGCCCGACCAGTCGCACGTGAACGTGACGGTGTTCAACCGCCGCGTGCTGCTGACGGGCGAAGTGCCGAACGATGCATCGAAGCAGCGCGCCGAGGAAATCGTGCGCGGCATCAACAACGTGAACGGCATCGTCAACGAGCTGTCGGTCGAGCCGGCGTCGTCGCTGTCGTCGCGCGCGAACGACTCGTACCTCGAAGGGCGCGTGAAGTCCGAGCTGATCGCGACGAAGGGCATCTCGTCGAACTACTACAAGGTCGTCGCCGAACGCGGCAACCTTTACCTGATGGGGCTCGTGACGGTCGACGAGGGCAATCGCGGCGCGGAAGCCGCCAGCCAGGTGCCGGGCGTCGAGAAGGTCGTGAAGGTGTTCCAGTACGTGAAGCCGCAGGACGCGCAGGCGCTGCAGAACGCGTCGCCCGCGAGCGGCGCGTCCGGTGCGCAGGCCGCCGCACCGGCGGATACCGCGACGGTGGGCGCCGTGCCCGACGCGTCGGTGCAGTCCGCGCCGCTGCAGCCGCCCGCGCCGATCTCGAATTCGTCGAACGTGCACCCGGGCAACCCGAAGGCCCCGTCGCAATGAAGAACATGCAGATGAAGCAGATGAAACAGTGGATGGTGCAGGGCGCCGCGGCCGCGGTGCTCGTGGTTGGCGCGCTGGGCGTCGCGCACGCGGACGTCGGCGACGGCCTGAAGGTCGCGCGCGGCAACGCATGCATGGGCTGCCACGCGGTCGACCGCAAGCTCGTCGGCCCGTCGTTCAAGGATATCGCCGCCCGCTACAAGTCCGATCCGCAGGCCGTGGCCAAGCTGTCGAAGAAGGTGAAGGAGGGCGGCTCGGGCGTCTGGGGCGCCATTCCGATGCCCGCGCACCCGCGCATGAGCGACGCCGACGTGCGTTCGGTGGTCGAATGGGTGCTGGCTGGCGCGCCGTCAAAATAAGGTTTCAGGGACGATTCAACCCCTATTGCCAAGCGCGGAAATGCGTGTGTATGATGGTTGACCGTTGGGGCGGTAGCTCAGCTGGGAGAGCGTCGCGTTCGCAATGCGAAGGTCGGGAGTTCGATCCTCCTCCGCTCCACCAAGTTTTCCTTTAGAAACAACGCACTACGTCTTGCGATGTAGTGCGTTGTTTTGCATTTGGAAGCAGGTTTTGCCACACCATGTGTGCCAAATTTGTGCCAGGGTTGCACCGCTTACCCCGCACCGCGTGCATGACATTGCAGCAAATTGCGGGTACGATCCTTGGTAATCGCGCTGAAGACGTACAGAACGGCTACGAGACAAAAGCAAAGGGCAAGGGGTCTAGCAAACTGGACCTTGTCCACAAAGCGTGGAGCCACGGACTGTTCAGCAGCCCCCGCCATAAGCGGATTGGTGGGTGAGCCAGAAAGGATGCCGAAGGCAATCGCCAGGTTTATGACTTCCGCCGGTCAGGATGAGGCTGGAAACTAACGGGACAGCATAGCTTGGAGAGCGAGGCGAACATGGGGGACAACCCCGCCGTACAAGTGCTCGCTGCTAATTTGGGCAAGTAGCGATAAGCGTAAAGTCTTCGTCCATCTGGGCAAGGTACGGAACCGCGGACTCATCCGAACTTGGCTGGTCATCGACCAGCCGGGATCGGAGTGGTTCGCCCATGAAATCTCTGCTCACCGTAGAGCAACTTTCCAACTACCTCCATAAGTCTGTCGCAAGCATCCGCAGCGACGCTACTCGCAATCCGCAGTCCCTTCCGCCGATTTGCCGCCTGCCGAACACCAAGCGGTTGCTCTGGCGTCTCGAGGACGTCGAGAGCTGGCTTGCCGCCCATGTCGAAGGAGGGACGGCACCGACAGCTTGCGATGTTGCCGAGTTGCAACGATCGCGTCGAGGTCGGCCAACGAAAGCGGAACAAGTGGCACGACATCGTCAGAGCACGGCGCGGCAGACGGTGCAATCTCAAAATACCGCCGCTACCACGGATAGCCGGAGGTGATCCGTGGACGACTCTCAAGTCACTCTGCACGAGCTGGGTGGCGAAGTGGACGCGCGAAGTGGTCCGCCGAAATCCAGCTCGACGAAGGTTTCCAGCCTGATTTCCACGGCGCTGGCGATTCAGGAAGAAGACGCTGCCGCATCAGGGCAAATCGGTTACATGGCGCGAGCGATGATCTGGGCGTCCATGCCTCATAAAAAGGTTGATGGTGCGCATTTCAGATGCGACAACGGCATCGCTACCGTCACGATGCTGGTCGATCCCGAGATCGGTCTGCCATATGGAAAATTTCCTCGGCTTATCTCCGCCTGGTTGACGCGCGAGGCCAAGCGGACCAAATCGCGCGAGCTGACACTTGGTCGAAGCCTCAACGAGTTCGCCGGAAAACTCGGGCTATCAAACAGCGGCGGCCGCCGCGGCGACACCACGCGGCTGAAGATTCAGGCGACGAAATTGTTCAGCACGTTCGTAACGTTGAAGGCTAACCACGGAGATGACTTCGCCTACAAAAACGTCAGTCTTTCCGACAGCGGGATGCTGCTCTGGAACCCTAACAGGCCACACGAGCAATCAATGTGGGAGAGCACTGTGACGCTGTCGGAAGCATTCTACCGAGAGTGCATGGACTACGCGGTGCCGTTCGACCTGCGTGTTCTGCATGCTCTGCGTGCGCCATTGGCTATCGACCTGTACCTCTGGCTTACGTGGCGAATGTTTATTTTGCGAGGGAGGGTGCGGATAATTCCATGGGAAGCATTGCGCATGCAGTTTGGCGCTGGCTACGCCCTCACGCCGCAGGGTATGGCGCACTTCCGCGCGGAATTCAATCGCTGTCTGAAGGACGTGTGCATGTTGTACCCGGCAGCAAAGGTATCGCCCGGGAGGGATGGGCTGAGCTTGTTTCCTAGTCCTCCTCACATTATCCCGCTCTCGGCGTCGCAGTGATTCTTGTGTGGATAGGTCTGTGGACGGCGCAACTTATCCACGCTGAAACACCGATATCAACGTCAACAGGCGCAACCAGTTGTGGGAGTTCGTGCGGCAGGTGTTTGCACAACGAAGCGCGCGCTGAAACACCGATACGCTTGCGCTGAAGCGCCGATACGGCAGCGCTGAAACACCGATACGGAGGGCGCTCGAAAGACTTCCAAGTGTCTGATTTGAAATCGATCTCGACCGTGAGTGAGCGTGGGCAAGTAGTTTTTCAAATAGCCTTCCATGTATTCAACAAGTAGGAAGGGGCCTCCAGCCTGGGGATAAGTGCTGGGGGGCTTGTCCGAGCGAGTCCTAATTTCTCGCGTTCGATGTTGAACGCCAGGGATTGGCCGGTATTGCGGTCGGCATCGCCGTCAACTCATCCGTGTTACTTGACACTTGAGGGATCGATGTCTCGTCACGCGTCTGAGGCGCAAACTTGGCTACGGCAGTTCATTGGCTCTTGTCCCTCATCTGTCAAGTGTATAAGGCTGGACTAGACCAAACAGACTGCGTCAGATCGTCTGACTCAGTTCGGCCAAGACCGGATTCTCAGTAGGAGCACCACCAAACCAATGACATCCAGCGTTCTTGTTACACTAATCTGCTGGCCCATCCGGCGGGCCGTGTAACCGCTCGCATGAGGTCATCATCAAGCTAGGCTTTGAACGGCTTTCCCCGACTAGCGAAACGGTGAAACATATGGTGGATTGAATGGATGACCAGAGCCAGAAGCGAGTTTCAAGTCCGATCTCCACCGGCGGCGAGGGTGTGTTCTTCGAGCAGCACGTCGCGGCGTACTGGCTGGCCCAGCTCCTCGTCCGAAGCATCCCACCGATCCTGACTGACAGAGGCGTCACCGAAGTCCATTTCCAGACCGAGCATCTCGGCTTCAACACCGACGATTTCCTCATTGTCTGCGCGCGTGCAGGCGCACCGGCCGCACGGCTCGTCGGTCAGGTGAAGCGTAGCTTCACCATCAGTGCCGCCGACGAGGAATGCA
Organism: Burkholderia sp. HI2714; assembly: GCF_002223085.1. Classification (NCBI taxonomy): domain Bacteria; kingdom Pseudomonadati; phylum Pseudomonadota; class Betaproteobacteria; order Burkholderiales; family Burkholderiaceae; genus Burkholderia; species Burkholderia sp. HI2714. Next base: position 40,827 of record NZ_NKFM01000008.1, read on the forward strand.
AGAAGGCGATTGGCGATTTCTGGAAAGACTTCAAGAAGGCCGACCCGTTCAATCCCGAGCACGATCGCTTCGTCCTCGTCACTCTGCGCGGCACGAATACGCTTCTCGAAAATTTCGTCGGCCTGCTCGACTGCGCGCGGGGCGCGGCCGACGGCGAAGAGTTCCAACGGCGGCTATCTCTCGACGGGTTTATTTCGAAGAAGTCCGTCCACCAGTGCAACGAGCTCTGTCAGATCGCCAGCGCACTGGAAGGAACGCCCGTCACCGCCAAAGACCTGTGGCCCTTCCTGCGCGTACTGCACGCCCTGAGCCTCGACCTGCACACATCTACCCGCCAGACCGAGGCGCACACAAAGACGCTGCTCGCCCTCAAGGCTACCGATCCAGATCCCGTCGCCAGCGCAACGTCTGCGTGGGACGCTCTCCTGACCTTCGCCAGCGAGGCCGCACCGGCCGCGCGGAGCCTGAAACGCGCCGACCTTCCGGCCGCCCTCGTCCAGGCGTACGGCGAGGTAGGCGCGAACGAGCAGCGCGTACTGACGGCACTGAAAAACCACACGGAATTCGTCCTGCGGAAGATCCGCACCACAATCGGGCCTGCCTTCCACCTGCGACGCACTGGCATCGTCCAGAAGGTGCTTGCGGCCATCGACGCGAAGCAGGTGGTCCTGATCACCGGTCCGGCCGGTAGCGGCAAATCCGTCATCGGCAAGGAGGCGGTGTCTTTTCTCTCACGCGAATTCTTCGCCTTCGGGTTCCGGGTCGAAGAATTCGCCGTCGCTCACATCGACGAGACGCTACACAACAGCCAGATTCCGGCGCGCACCACCGAGCTTCAAGCCATCATCGGCGCGCAGGGCCGCAAGGTGCTCGTCATCGAGAGCGTCGAACGCCTGCTCGAAAAGCCAACGCGCGACGCCTTCAGCGACCTCATGACGCTCGCCCAGGGCGACGACGGCCTCGGCATCGTCATGACCTGCCGCGACTATTCCGTGGAGCAGGTGCAGGCCAGCTTCCTTCGACCCGCGGGCATTGATCACGCCGTCATCGAGGTTCCGCCGCTCGACGACACCGAATTGCAGGAGATCCAAGCCGCCTTTCCGTCGTTGGCAGTGCCGCTTGCCAACCCCGCACTCCGCGATATCCTGCGTAACCCGTACTTCATCGACAAGGCATTGCAGATTCCGTGGGGCGCGGGACGTCCGCTACCGGAGAACGAGCGTGATTTCCGGGCCGTCTTCTGGCGGCAGATCGTGCGCGCGGACCAGAATCCGGCCGATGGCATGCCGCGCCTGCGCGAAGAGGCCTTGCAGGAACTGGCGGTGCGCAGGGCGCGCGCGCTTTCAGATTACGTGCCTGCGACAGGACTCAATGCCGCGGCCATCGCCCTCCTGAAGCAAGATTCCCTCGTCGTTTCGCCGGACAGCAACGCTCTGCTCGTCGCGACGGCGCACGACGTCCTCGAGGATTGGGCCATCCTGCAATGGATCGAGGAACAGCACCTCACGGATGAGACGTCGTTCAATTCTCTGTCGTCAGCGATAGGGCCTCACCCTGCGGTGCGCCGCTCTTACCGGAAGTGGGTTGCCGAACTGGTCGACCGCGACGCACCCGCAGCAGACCGGCTGTTCAGCGCGGCCATCGCGCAAGCCGACGTGCCCGCCCAGTTCCGCGACGACACGCTGGTGTCGCTGCTGAAGGCACCGTCCGCCTCCGAATTCCTGACGCGGCACGAGGCCGAACTGCTCGCCAATGACCGCGCCATCCTCAAGCGGGTCATCCACCTCCTGCGCGTTGCTTGCGTAACGTCGCCCGCGTGGCTTGCCGACGTGCGCGGCCACAGCTCGATACTGAGTGTGCCGGAAGGCACGGTCTGGGCAACCGTCGTGGGGCTGGTTCATCGCAACATCGGCAGCTTTGGACCGGAAGACGCGCCGCTGCTTCTCGCATTGATCGAGGATGCCGTCCGCGGCGTCAGTTGGTGGGCACCGGACATCGACGGGGCCGACCATGTTGCCGGCATTGCCCATTGGCTCCTACCGCTGTTTGACCATTACAGGGGCGGAGACACGCGCAAACGCATTCTGAAGGTGATTGCGAAGATCCCGAAGGCCAACCCCGCGCGCTTCGAAGCCGTCCTGCGCGGGCAGGTCAGGGAGAGGCGCCGACGCGATCCCGTCGCCGAGGAATTCCGCGACATCCTCCTTGCGGGCCTCGACGGTGCGCCCGCCGCGCGCGATCTGCCGGACCTCTTGATCTCCGTCGCACTGGATACCTTCCTCGCCACGGAGGAATATTTACGCGCGGAACCCTATGGCCGCTCATCCATCGACGTTGACCTTTGCTTCGGCATCAAGGAACACCTGCGCCATGATTTCTTCCCTGCCAGTGCCTTCCGGGGGCCGTGGATCAATCTGCTCACGAACCATCCGAGAAAGGGCCTCGACTTCCTGATCCAAGTCTTCAACCACAGTGCCGAGTGGTACGCGCATCCGCGTCTCGATGCCCCCCTTGAAGCTGCTTGGGAAGTCGAGCTCACGTTTGCCAACGGGACCACTCGGAAGCAATGGGTGAACCCGCGTCTCTGGGGCCTCTATCGCGGGATGAGCGTCGGGCCTTATTCGCTCCAGTCGCTGCTGATGGCCTTCGAGAAGTGGTTGCTCGACTATGCCGAATCCCATCCCGAGGGGCTCGACGCGGTACTCCTCGAAATCCTCCAGCGCAGCGATTCCTCCGCGCTCGCAGCCGTCGTCGCAAGCGTGGCGACCGCCCATCCTCACCGGTCAGGCGAGGCCCTTCTGGTGTTGCTGTCGGTGCAGGACTACATCGAGATCGATCGCAGCCGCATGGCCGGCGAGCACCAGACTTCGAGCCTCACGGGATTGTTCCCGACTCTCCGCGCCGAAAACAAGATCTACGAAGAGGAGCGGAAGAAGTCGAACGCGCTGCCGCACCGCAAGCACGACCTTGAAGTGGCCATCGCAAACCTGCAACTCGGTCCTCTGGCCCCGCGGGCTCACGCCATCATCGACCGCTACATCGCGGCACTGCCCGCGCCGGACAAACGCAACAAGCACGACCTCACATGGCAGCTCGCCCTTCACCGGATGGACTTCCGCCAGTACGACGTGGCCCTCGATCAGCCCGCAGCGGGCGAAACATCGGCAGCGGACGGCGAGGGGCCGCCGAAGAATTGCATCCGCCTCGAACCCAAGCCTGCGGCTCCGGAAGTTCAGCAACTCATTGACGAGAGCGCGAAGAAGATGGGCGAGATGAATGCCCGTCTGGGTGTTTACATGTGGGGCCTCCAGATCTTCCAGCGCGAAGCCGGCTCTGCGGACCCTGCGCGGTGGCGGGAGAAGCTGGCAAGTGCCAAGGGCATGGACCGCACTGCGGAACATCCCGACAACAGCCGCAACGCTCCGGGATTTGTGGCTGCCGTCTGCGTCCGCGATCATTGGGACGAGATGTTGCCGGAAGAGAAGGCGTGGTGCATCGACGTCACCTGCTCCGAAATCTCCAGACACGCGGACCAGTGGGGAACCATCGACCGCGTGCAGCGGTTTTCGATGCTGGCTGATCGCCCCTGTGCCTTCGTCGTGCCGCTGCTGCTCTCCAAGCCCCTGACGGAAGCCCAGACGCCGCGCGTGCGCCAGGCCTTTATTGCCGCGCTAACCCATCCGATCGAAGAGGTCCGCTGGTACGCCATCTGGGGCATGAACGACAAAGTATGGGCCGCGAACCCCGCTCTTGCCCTTCGCGCCGTCAATGCCATCGCAACCGAGGCCGCTCTTGCCGACCGCGATTGGAACATCGACGAGAAGAAGCGTTACGACAAGCGACGCACGCCGGACACGATCTCTGCCGCCGCGGCCGAAGACGTCCGCCGGTGGTTCTGGACCGAAGGGGAAATTGCCGAAGATGCGCACGTCAGGTTCGACATCACCGAGATATTCGGAGCCGAGGCGCACGCGAAGGTCCTCGCGATCCTAGGCCAGGTTCCTAACGAGCCTCTGGCCGTGGCCGCACACCGGCGCGCCAGCGAAGACCTCGTGGAGTGCTGGAACCATGAGCACGATCGTTCTCCCGACCGGCGCGACAGGGATTTTCACAGGGAGCAGGCCATATCCGACCGCATTCAGCAATTTGTGATGCGCGCGTCAGACGCCGATGCCGAGCAAGTCCTTCAGCCGATCCTCGAGGCCGTTGACCGGCATCCGCGCGAGGTCCACAACGTCATCCAGGGGTTCACAAGCAGCGAGGACAGCAACCCCAATACGCCGCATTACTGGTTCCTATGGAACCTGTTTGCCGAGCGGGTCAAGCGCGCCAAGTGGCTCGCGCATCTGGACACGGAGCATCCGCACGGCAGTGAGATGCTCTCGACGATCTTCCTGACCTCGTGGTGGAAGGACAACGTCCGTCACTGGCGAAGCCTTGAAGGCCACGCCCACAACGTCGACGCGCTCTTCGATGCGCTGCCGCCTGTCTGGATCGTGCTGGACAGCTACGTCCGCTTCCTCTACCACATCGGCGAGCGTTCCATGCCCGCAGCGTTCGTGCGCGTCGCGAACGCGCTCAGGCGCGGAAATCCCGCCGACATGCTGCGCGAGTCCAACACCGTCTTCATGCTCGAAGTTCTTCTCCAGCGGCATGTATACGCACGGCCGCTGGAACTCAAGCGCGATCCAGCCCTGCGCGAGGCGATCCTGTATGTGCTCGATGTTCTTGTCGAGAGCGGTTCTTCCGCTGCGTTCAGGATGCGGGACGATTTCGTGACGCCGGCCGTCTGACGCTCCCCAATCTTTTGCCAACAAACTGGCTGAAAGACGCGCAGTGGGCTGATTAAACGATGAACGCCATGCGCTCGGAACGCTGCATGTAAGCCGGTCACCCAGTGGCCGCTTCGAGTCGATCACGGCCCTTGATGAAGGGACGGCGAAGCAATCTCAGACCTGATCTGACGCTGACTGAGAGATCGGGTCTCGACTTACGCATGCAAGAACATGCTGGTTTTTTAGCCGCTAAAATTTCTCACGGCTAGCCAATCCAATCGAGCCTCGACCTCAGGGCTTCCCACCGATCTTCAGCAGGTACTGCAGCCTCCGGTCGCGTCACGATAGCAGCCAGCTCGTCTCGCATGCTCTCCAATATGCCGTGGTGCGATAGTTCAGCCGCCACGTTGGCGTTGTCGAGACAAATGCGCACGCAACGGTAAGTTCCCGCGCCGTCGAAACTGAGCAAGGCTAGTGTGCTCATGGTCTGAAACAAGCGATGCAACGCCACGGCCTCGGAAAGGTAACGCAACGGAAGCAGCGCTTGGTTGGCCTCCGCCAACAAAACCTCACCCTCGAAATCTGCAAGCGTCTCATCGAACGCTTTCTCGTCGGCGAATTCGCCGGCGACCTCTGACCAGATCCGGTCATCAAGACTCGGCCCCATGCGGCAAAGGCGGGACCTACAGAGTTGCCAAAGATCATGCACATCGCCCCACAACGCAATCCATAGATCGGCCGGGCCGTGTTCGTGCAACAAGTTAGCTCTGGCGTCAAATTGAGATAGCAGCTTGAGCTGATTGATCGACAAGGCTTGACCGCCTGCGAAATTCAATCGCCACTTGCCAGACGTGTGCGTAGTGCTGTTCATCCGAGCGTCGAAACGCGTGGCGAACTGATATGGATTCTCGGCGCCGACGTGACGAGCGAGTGCGTGCAGTAGTGCGGCCGCACGCATTCCGCCTCGCTTCCTCTCTGAATCAGTCCTCGCAGGTCGTGCCATAGGTCTTTAAGTCCTAGTAAGAAAACCCCTAGTTACTCGCGCTTTAATTCTATCCCTGCTTACCCAAGAATTCACATATCGACATCAATCAACCCCAGTCTGGCCAAGTGTGTGCGTACAACATTCGACATCCTGAAAGAGCAGTACGGCGCGGTCATGACGCTGGAGCAACTTGCGACAACCCTGAGTCGCAAGCCGGAGGGCCTGCGAATGGCGTTGCTAAAGCCGACGAGCGAATGGGCACGATTTCTCAACGCCCACAAGGTGTACATCGGGCGTCGTGTGTATTTCCCTATCGAAGCAGTCGCTCAAATTCTCGACGCTGGTTCAGAGATTCGCGACGATCGTTAGAAAGAGCGAAGGGCGCGCGGCATCGTCCATCCCTGGCGTCTTACCGGAAAGGACCGGCTGTTCCAGCGAGAAACAGCGTTCTTCGCAGATTCGACCTAGGAAATGCAAAGGCAATTGCAGCGTTTTGCAAGTCTATGCATAGAAAAACAGATGGGTTTAGCGGGCAGGATGTGTGAAGTAGTCCCACCGACAAGCCGGCGTTCCTACTTCACTTTCCTTATTCGCACCTTCGGTGCTCAACGGAAATCCTGCTCTGCGACTCAAGTCGGCAGAGCCAGCAACGAGTGATGAGGAAACCTGTGGAAGTCAAAGCGAAGAACGTGACCCGGAAGGGTTGCTCGCCGATCAAGGTCTACTGCTTGCCGGAAGAACGTGCCGAAATTGAGGCGCTGGCGAATGCGGGTGGACACAGCGCATCGACCTATCTGCGCTTGGTCGGGATGGGCTATCGCATCCAAGGCGTGATCGACGCCGCGCAGGTGCGCGAGATGGTTCGCGTGAATGGCGACTTGGGTCGTCTTGGAGGCCTCTTGAAACTCTGGCTGACGAATGATGCCCGCGTGGCGGGGTTCACTCCGGCCACGATCCATGCGTTGTTGTCCAAGATCGAAACGTTACGGGATGAGATGAGCCGCATCATGGAAAAAGTAGTGCGGCCAAGGGCCGAGCCATGATTGCCAAGCACGTTCCCATGCGTTCCCTCGGCAAAAGTGATTTCGCGGGCTTGGTGAAGTACATCACGGCAGACCAGGCCAAGGAGCACCGAATTGGGGAGGTGCGGCTGACGAATTGCGCGGCCCATTCGGTTCGGGACGCGGTCACTGAGGTACTCGCCACCCAGCAGGCGAACACGAGGGCGAAGAGCGACAAGACCTATCACCTCCTGGTCAGCTTCCGCGCCGGCGAGCAGCCCGATGCTGCGACGCTGGAAGCTATCGAGGCCCGGATATGTGCGGGCCTCGGGTTTAGCGATCACCAGCGCGTCAGTGCCGTGCATCACGACACCGACAACCTGCACATACACATCGCCATCAACAAGATTCACCCGACGCGGAACACCATTCATGAACCGTATTACCCACACCGGACGTTGGCCGAGCTGTGCGACGTGCTCGAGCGGGGCTACGGACTGCAATGCGACAACCACGCACCGCGTCGGCGTGGTGCCGAGTCGCGGGCAGCCGACATGGAAAGACATTCCGGCATCGAAAGCCTGGTCGGCTGGATCAAGCGCGAGTGCCTGGAAGAAATTCGAGGTGCGCGGAGCTGGGCTGAACTGCACCACGCCATGCGTGCCAACGGGCTGGAAATCCGGGCAAAAGGGAACGGGCTGGTGATCGAGGCCGGTAACGGTACGCAGATCAAGGCAAGCACGTTGGGTCGCGACTTCTCAAAAGTGAAGCTGGAAGGCCGGTATGGTCCATTCGAGTCCTTGCCGATGCGGCGGGCCGATGTCTCGTCGAAGCGCCAGTACCAAAAGGATCCTATACGGCTGCGTGTCAACACCGTGGAGTTGTACGCGAAATATCAGATTGCCCAGCAGCGTGCGACGACCGAGCGCGCGGCTGCCTTGGTCGAGCTGCGCCGTCAGAAGGAAAAGCAGATTGAGAACGCCAAGAGGAAAGGGCAGACTCGGCGCGCGGCAATCAAGCTGTTGGGCGGCGGCCGCCTGACGAAAAAGGTGCTGTATGCCCAAGCGAGCGGTGTCCTGAAATCGGAGCTGGAAGCAATCTACACGCAGCATCGGGTCGAGTGCCAGCGCCTCTACGAGCAGCACCGCCGGCATACATGGGCCGACTGGCTCAAGCAAGAGGCTTTGCAAGGTAACGCAGAGGCCCTGACGGCGCTGCGTGCCAGGGAGGCTGCCCAGGGCCTACAAGGCCATACGATAAAGGCCGAGGGACGGTCGCAGCCTGGCCATGTGCCCGTAATCGACAACATCACCAAGACCGGAACGATCATCTATCGAGCCGGCAGTAGCGCCGTGCGGGATGATGGCGACCGCTTGCAGGTATCTGCACAGGCAGGCCAAGCGGGTGTGCAGCAGGCTCTACGGCTGGCGGTCGAGCGATACGGCGATCGCATCACGGTCGCTGGCAGCGCGGAATTCAAAGCGCGCGTCATTCGAGCGGCCATTGATATGCGGTTTTCCATCACGTTCGATGATCCATCGATGGAGCGGTTGCGCCAACAGTACGTGACGGCCCGTCAACCTGCGCGGGTCAGTCGTCCGGCGGTGAAGTCTGTTGGCCAGGCACCTCCTCCACAGGCCCGGAATCGTCTGCGCACGATGTCTCAACTCGAAGTGCTGTCGATCAAAGGTAGCGATCGAGCGGTAAGCCGTCACTCGGTCAAGCAGCCGATCGCAGGCGATCCAGCGCGTCGACAGGTCGAGCATGCTGCACAACAGGCAGTTAGCCGATTCAAAGCGGCCGCGAATCGTCGGAAGGTGCGAGCAAACGGCTTTGGAGACCAAGGTAAGGCTTGGCAGAACTTGCCAGACGCATTGCGACAGCGGATCGATCGTTTCAATTCGCAACCACCAGAACGCCAGGAGATCGAGCTAGCAAGGATGCGCCGCGAAGTCGTGGAGAGCCGCGGCGGTGAGTTGTCGTCTCTGGACGGTTCGACAAAACAGAAAGGTCGCTCGCGATGAGGCAGAGAGCCGACAAGGCATAGACGCTAGGCAGTCCATAGACGGTCGAGTGTGCTGACACCGTGACATCAAAAAAAATGAGGCCGGGCATCGGTGTCGCTCTGGTCACCTACCGGTAGCTATCGTGGCGAAGCTACTCGATGTTCCTGGGGCCACATACCGAAGGACTATCGTCATGACGAAGAAAATTTTAGCCGCTAAAACGACAACGGTCGCATTCGCGATCTCCTGCATCTTTTCGCAACCGGCCGATGCTGGCGGTATCCCGGTGATCGACGTCACGAACGTCATGCAGACAACGATCAGCGCGATAAACAACGTGCAATCGGTTCAGAAGCAAATCGAGCAATACACAACGCAGTTGCAGCAGTACCAGAACATGCTTCAGAACACGCTGGCGCCGGCGGCCTACGTGTGGGATCAGGTGAACGGCACGATCAACAAGCTCCTGCAAGCGCAGGACATGCTGAATTACTACAAGAACCAGGCCGGCAACATCGACGCGTATCTGTCGCGATATCAGGACGTGGCGTACTACCGGTCGTCCCCATGTTTCACCGCGACTGGCTGCACGGACGCCCAGCGGCAAGCTCTGGTCGATGCGCAAGTGAACGGCTCGGAAGCTCAAAAGCGTGCAAACGACGCCGTGCTGAAGGGCGTCGATCAGCAGCAACAAACGCTGGTCACGGACGCGGCAAACCTGCGTTCGTTACAGGCGCAAGCCTCGAGCGCACAGGGGCAATTGCAGGCCATCCAGGCAGCCAATCAGCTCGCCAGCGCTCAAACGAATCAACTTCTCCAACTTCGTGGACTGCTCGTCGCACAACAGGCTGCTGCCGCAACGCGTGCGCAGATCGTTGCAGATCGCGAGGCTCAACAGGCCGCCGCTGGTGCTCAATTGCGCGATGGCAGCAACATCACGCGCTCCGTTCCCAAGAGCTGGACTTTCGAATAAGGATGCGGAAATGAAAGTAGCTATTTTTGCGTTCGTGTCCCTTGCAACGCTCGCCGGGTGTGATGACAAGGTGGCTTCGGTCGACGCGAAACAGGCGGCCTCCGTCGTGCAATTGCGCGAAGGCAGCAATGTCGTCAGCTCTCCGCCAAAGAACTGGACGTGGGGTGATGCACCTTCTCAACAATCGAAGAAGAATCAATGAGGGCCATGCCATGAGAGCCATGTATTTCAAAAGCGGCAAGCTGATTGTGCTCGGTTCAATGATCTTCCTTCACGTTGCAACTGCCCTTGCCGCACCGATGAATGCGAACGTCGTTGATTCGGTAATGGGAAAGTACCAAACCGCGGCCGGCGCGTGGGGCAACGTCATGGTGAGTTACGGATCGTGGCTCTTCTGGGGGCTGGCGCTCATCAGCATGGTGTGGACGTACGGAATGATGGCGATGCGCCGCGCTGACATTCAAGAGTTCTTTGCCGAGTCAATTCGGTTTTTCGGTACGCTCGGCTTCTTCTGGTGGATTCTGTACAACGTCCCGGCGATCGGAGATGCCATCGTCAAATCGATGTGGATGATCGGGGCAAAGGCCATCGGCCAAGCAACCGACTTTACACCTGGCGGCATCGTACAAATCGGCTACGACATTTTTGCCAAGGCGCTCGACCAGTCTTCTGCCTGGTCACCCATCGACAGTGTCGTCGGGCTTCTCATGGCGTTGGTCGTGATGGTTGTCCTGACGATCGTCGGTGTCAATTTGCTCCTGGTCTTCGTATCGGCCTGGATCGTGATCTACGGTGGGGTGTTCTTCCTCGGCTTCGGGGGATCGCGCTGGACCTCGGATATCGCTATCAGCTTTTACAAGCACGTCTTGGCGATAGGTGCGGAGCTCATGGTAATGCTCTTGCTCATCGGCATCGGCAAGACTTTCATCAACGAGTACTACTCCAGTATGTCCGCCGGCATTGCCCTCAAGGAAATGGCGGTCATGCTCATCGCTGCATTTGTACTGATGTATCTCACAAACAAGATACCGCCGAGGATCGCAGGCATCGTTGGCGTTGGCGGTGTTGGCTCGATCGGTGGTGTTGGCGTTGGCTCGTTAATGGCTGCGGCTTCTATGACGGCTGGCGCTGCAGCATCGGCAGGTTCGGCAGTAATTGCCGGTGCCACGAGCGCCGCCGGCGGCGCATCTGCGCTCAAGGCTGCCTTCCAGAGCGCGCAACAAAACATGGCCGAAGGATCTGGCATGTTCAGTGGCAGCGGTGGTGGCGGCTCCGGCGGCCTCGGTGGTGGTAGTGGCGGTAGTGGCAGCCTCGGCGGCGGCGCCAGCAGCTCGTCGGGCGGCAGCGGCGGTGGCAGCGGCGGTTTCAGCTCGTTCATGAGCAACGCAGGCCGTTTCGCGGCCGACATGGGGAGCAACCTCGCGAAAGGCACCGGCCAGGTCGCAAAAGACAAGGCCGCGTCGATGATGGACTCGGCGAAGGAACGCATCGGCCAAACCACGGGCGGAAGGATCGCGGCGGCAATCCGTGGAGGCCCGGATTACCGGGACTCAGCTGGCGCGGACACGGCGAGCTTCGCCGGCGACAGTCTCGGCGCCGGCAACGATCGGCACCAGCAGCAGAACCCGATGAATGACGAAGTAGCCGCGTTCGTGAACCAGGATCGTTCCTCGCGAGAGGAAACCTAGAAAGCGCACCGGCCGGCGGCAACCGGCCGGCACTTCCACAACAACACCTGCTTGAGAGGTGAAGTATGGCAACCATGCATGATACCGAAGCTCGGGACGTTATCCATCACACGGCAATGCAACTCGCGGCCCTAGAATTCATAGATCGGCACGCCGCTAAGGATCTATCTCAAATGGCAGAGGCCGTTGCAAACCTATTCGTGGTCGTCTTCTACCAGGCCGAAACGGGCCGGGCGACGCGCTCGGATTTCAGAGAGGCAATGACGGCCGTACGCCAAGCGTTACAGCAGTATGCAGAACCTTCGAAGTGCCAGGGCGTTATTTCGGAGAAGGAGGCCGACAAGGCATGGTCGTGAAAAATCATCCGCACCCCGGCGAGTTGCTGCGCGAGGATATTTGCCGTCGCCTCGGCCTTGATGTAGCCAGTGCCGCCAAACGGCTCAGGGTGTCGCGTTCGATGCTTTCGCGCGTGCTCGACGGCCGCGCCAGCATCAGTCCCGATCTGGCGATGCGCCTCGAGCGCTCAGGATTCAGTTCTGCGCGCTTCTGGATGGCCTTGCAAAGCAACTATGACCAGTGGCGCGCGGAGCTAGAGTTGGCCCGTATGTTGGATGGCATTACCCCTGATAACTTGCATGGTGAGGTTGATTTCGGGTCGGCGGCTGGCTGCAAAACTGCCCACCAGAACAAATTGGGACGACTATGATCGCAGACAGGAACGAGAAGCAATCAGACGTCAATCTCAGCACCAAGCCATGTGGCGGCGAAGCCAACGCAAGCCACGTGCTCGCGGACAACGCTTTGAGTGCCCGGGAGGAGATAGCAAATCGCGACACCCTCGCCGATCGGTCTGACGCTCCTGGACCAAAGCTCATAGACGAGATTGGCCCTCTCGATGTCATTCCACTGTTCATCACGAGGGCCAACGCTCGCGAACTGCTTGGCCGCCGTCCCGGCGAAACGGTAGGCCAGGCGCTAGCGCGGATGACCAAGGACGGTTAGTGCGTACTCGCGAAGCACTACCGCTTCGTCGAGCCACAATGCCTCGAGTTCTATATGTCCGATAATGTCCTTTATTGCATATAGATTAGGAGCTGTCGTGGGCCAGTTCTCACAAGAGGAAATCGAACGCGGGATCGCTCGCCTCGACGAGCGGATTGCTAACCTCCGTGCTTTTGACGTCCAGACTGCGTCGAAAGGAAATCCGCCATCGCTCGAAGGTCTCCAGTCTGATATCGCCGATACCCTGGAGCGGATCTTCGGCCGCAATACCCCCGCCTATCGGCGCTTCCAAGGCGCGGCGCGTCTTGTTGTTCCGGCGCAGGGTGGCGGCTTTTTCGGCCTCCGTCCAATCCACGAGTACTACCCGGATGAGTTGGCCAAGAACATTGGGCGATCAATTGCGCTTCTCGAGGCCGCGCAGCGCGTGTTGCGGGAAGATCTGGCAGATGCGCAGCATGCGACGGCATCCTTGCCAGCGCTTACAGGTCCGGAAACGTCGGCACTCTCACGACGCGTGTTTGTGGTCCACGGCCATGACGGCGAGGCGCGCGAGATGGTCGCCCGCTTTCTGAAGGAGATGGACTTTGAGCCCATCATCCTGCACGAGCAACCGAACCAGGGCGGCACGATTATTGAGAAGTTCGAAGCCAACAGCGAAGTGGGCTTCGCCGTGGTGCTGCTGACGCCGGACGATCTGGGCCGCAGTGTCAAAGAGGACGAGCTGAAGCCCCGTGCGCGGCAGAATGTGCTGCTGGAGCTTGGGTACTTCATCGGCCGTCTCGGTCGTGACAAGGTATGTGCGCTGAAGCGCGGCGAGCTTGAGCTCCCCAGCGATTACGTCGGCGTGGTCTGGGAAAGGATGGACGAAGGGGGCGGCTGGAAGCTGGCCTTGGCTCGTGAACTGAAGGCAGCGGGCCACGTCATTGACGGGAACAAGGTGTTCTAGGCATGAGCCTGCCCGTCTCAGTCAGCAGCGTTGCCTTACCCGCGCTCGTGACAGTCGCCGGCGTGCGTGCCGCGGTGCGCTTTCTCGAGTTTTTTCGCGTCGGCGATCCGCAACCCGCACACCCGCCGTGCCTACGCGCGGCCAGTGACTTTCTGACCTGGTGCAGCGAGATAGGCGTGTCGTCGATTGCGGCCGTGCAGCCGATGCACGTCGCCGTGGATCGAGCGGCAGATGGCGACGCACGCTGCGCCGACGGTCGAGCAGCGCCTGGCGGCCCCGCCGCCTGTTCGATTGGCTGGTGACCGGCCAAGTCGTGCCGGTCAATCCGGCTGCGTCGGTGCGCGGGCTGGCGCACTCGGCCCGCACTAAGTCATTCAATGTGTACGACGGTCTGGTTCGACATCGAATACAACCCAAGGATGCGATAGCGTTTGCTTTTGTCCTGCTCGCGATCGTCATCAGCATCGGTCGCTCGGGCTAACTCTTGGGCCACTAAGAGCGAAAATGCCTTTGGAATGTCCTTACGGCGCATGCCTGTCTGCGTCATGATCGCCTCGTAGCCGATTGCTGTCGTATTCCAGCGAACTCCAGGCGCAAAAAAGCTGCGGCCGTTTGCCTCGTGCGTGGCCCTGCCGTTTAAGCTCTCAACAGAAAGTAAATCTATAATTTGATCCGAATCCTTGAAGGACCGTATCGACGTCTTCTTCAAGGGTTTGGATGTCACGCGCCTTGAAGGCCAGCCACTCATATTTCATCTTGTGCCACAGTTTCTCGATGCGATTGAGCTCCGGGCTGTA
>NZ_NKFM01000061.1:0-49712 GCF_002223085.1 Burkholderia sp. HI2714
GGTTGTTCTTCAGCGCGATCTCGATCAGCCGCTGCAGGCGCGGATCGACGAAGAACTCGCGCCAGCCGATGGCGGTCGCAGCTTGCCCGTTCGCGCTGCGCGCGCCGGCCGCACCCGGCTGCGTCGCATAGACGCCGCCGGCCGGGTACGCCTGCGCGACGGGCGCATCGGGCCGCTTGTAATGCGGCGCCATCGTGCAGCCCGCGGCGAACAACGCGGCAGCCAGGGCGACCGCGGTTGCAGTCAAAGCGTGTTTTTGCATCGTTACTGCCCCTTCGAATCGTGTGCGTCGTCGTGACCACGCTGCAGGTCGCCCTGCACGAGACGCCATGCGTCGTCGACGTTTTCCGTCTCGCCGCTGAAGATCGCGCGAACCCGCACGAAGAACATGGGGATCATGAAGATCGCGAGGAACGTCGCCGTGATCATCCCGCCGATCACGCCCGTACCGATCGCGTGCTGGCTCGCCGAGCCCGCGCCGTTGCTGATCGCAAGCGGCAGCACGCCGAGCATGAACGCGAGCGACGTCATCAGGATCGGACGCAGCCGCAGGCGCGCCGCCTCGATCGCCGCGCGCACCGGCCCCATGTTTCCGCCCGCCTGCAACTCGCGCGCGAACTCGACGATCAGGATCGCGTTCTTCGCGGACAGGCCCACGGTCGTCAGCAGGCCGACCTGGAAGAACACGTCGTTCTCGAGGCCGCGCAGCATCGTCGCGAGCAGCGCGCCGACCACGCCGAGCGGCACGACCATGATCACCGAGAACGGGATCGACCAGCTTTCATACAACGCCGCGAGACACAGGAACACGACGAGGATCGAGATCGCGTACAGGATCGGCGCCTGCGAACCGGACTGGATTTCCTGGAACGACAGGCCCGTCCACGAGTAGCCGATACCTTCCGGCAGCTTGCTCGCGAGCGCTTCCATCGCCGCCATCGCCTGCCCGGTCGACTTGCCTTCCGCGGCCTGCCCCTGGATCTCGATCGACGACACGCCGTTGTAGCGTTCGAGCTTCGGCGAACCGTAGCTCCAGTGGCCGGTCGCGAACGCGCTGAACGGCACCATGCCGCCCGCGCTGTTGCGCACATACCAGATGTTCATGTCCTCCGGCGTCATCCGGAACGGCGCGTCAGACTGCACGTACACCTTCTTGATCCGGCCATCGGTATCCAGGAAATTGTTCACGTACTGCGACGCCCACGCGATCGAGAACGTCTGGTCGATCGCGGCAGCCGTCACGCCGAGCGCGTTCGCCTTCTCGCGGTCAATGTCGACCTTGTACTGCGGCGTATCGTTCAGGCCGTTCGGGCGCACGAGTGCCAGCGCGGGATCCTTCGCGGCCATCCCGAGCAGCTGCCCGCGCGCGGCCATCAGCGCTTCGTGGCCGAGACCGGCGTTGTCCGTCAGCTCGAAGTCGAAGCCGGCAGCGGTGCCGAGCTCGGGAATCGACGGCGGGTTGAACGGGATCACCATCGCGTCCTTGTACTGCGCGTAGTGCGCGAACGTCCGGCCGATCAGCGCCTGCACCTTCTGGTCCGAACGCTGGCGATGCTCGTACGGTTTCAGCTTCACGAACACGAGACCGGCGTTCTGGCCGCGGCCCGCAAAGCTGAAGCCATTGACCGTGAACACCGAGTCGACCGCGTCCTTCTCGGTGGTGGTCAGGTACGTGTTGATGTTGTCGAGCGTCTTGCCGGTCGTTTCCTGCGTGGAGCCGGACGGCGTCTGCACGATCATGAACATGTAGCCCTGGTCTTCATCCGGCAGGAACGACTTCGGCAGGCGCACGAACATCACGCCGACCGCGATGAACACGGCCAGGTAGATCACGAGCCAGCGGCCCGAGCGCCGGATCACGTGGTTCACGCCGCTCGTGTAGCGATCGCGGCTGCGATCGAACGTGCGGTTGAACCAGCCGAAGAAGCCCTTCTTCTCTTCGTGATGCCCTTGCGGGATCGGCTTGAGGATCGTCGCACACAGTGCCGGCGTCAGAATCAACGCGACGAGTACCGACAGCACCATCGCTGACACGATCGTCAGCGAGAACTGACGATAGATCGCGCCGACCGAGCCGCCCGAGAATGCCACCGGCACGAACACCGCCGACAGCACGAGCGCCACGCCGACGAGTGCGCCGGTGATCTGGCCCATCGCCTTGCGGGTCGCCTCCTTCGGTGACAGGCCCTCTTCCGCCATCACCCGCTCGACGTTCTCGACCACCACGATCGCATCGTCGACCAGCAGGCCGATGGCGAGCACGAGGCCGAACATCGACAGCGTGTTGATCGAGAAACCGGCGATGCCCATGATCGCGAACGTGCCGAGCAGCACGACCGGCACCGCGATCGTCGGGATGATCGTCGCCCGCAGGTTCTGCAGGAACAGGTACATCACGAGGAACACCAGCACGATACCTTCGAGCAGCGTCTTGACCACTTCCTCGATCGACAGGCGCACGAACGGCGTCGTGTCGTACGGATAGTGGACGACGAGACCGTGCGGGAAGTACTTCGACAGCTCCTGGACCTTGGCCCGCAGCGCCGTCGCGGTGGCCAGCGCGTTCGCGCCGGTCGCGAGCTGGATCCCGAGACCGGCCGTCGGCTGCCCCATGTACTTCGTGTCGAACGTGTAGTTCTCCGAACCCAGCGCCGCGCGGCCGACGTCCTTCAGGCGCACCTGCGAGCCGTCCTGGTTGACCTTCAGCAGGATGTTGCCGAACTGCTCGGGCGTGCGCAGCAGCGTCGATTCGGTAATCGTCGCCTGCAGCATCGTGCCCGGCTTCGCCGGCGTGCCGCCGATCTGGCCGCCCGCGATCTGCACGTTCTGCTGCGTGATCGCGGCCGACACGTCGGTCGGCGTGAGGCTGTAGTTGGTCAGCTTGACCGGGTCGAGCCAGATGCGCATCGAAAACTGCGAACCGAGCAGCAGCGTCTGGCCAACGCCGTTCACGCGGCTGAGCGGATCGAGCACGTGCGACGCCACGTAGTTCGTCAGGTCCTCCTTCGACATGCTGCCGTCCTCGGAATTGAACGCGAACCACATCAGCCAGTTGCTGCTCGACTTCGTGACCTGCATGCCGAGCTGCTGCACGACCTGCGGCAGGTTCGGCGTCGCGAGCGACAGCTTGTTCTGCACCTGCACTTGCGCGACGTCCGGATTCGTGCCCGGCGCGAAGGTCAGCGTGATCGTCGCGTTGCCCGAGTCATCGCTCGTCGACGACATGTACAGGAAGTTGTCGAGACCGCTCATCTGCTGCTCGATCACCTGCGTCACCGTGTCTTCCACCGTCTTCGCAGAAGCGCCCGGATAGTTCGCCTGGATCTGGATCGTCGGCGGTGCAATCGTCGGATACTGCGCGATCGGCATCTTGAAGATCGATGCGACGCCGGCCAGCATCAGCACGATCGCGATCACCCACGCAAAGATCGGGCGATCGATAAAGAACTTGGCCATGAAACGGACTCCTTGTTATTGCGCGGCCGACGCAGCGGTCGAACGCGCGGCAGCATGGGCGGCAGTGCTCGCCGGCGCGGCGCCGGACGCATTCGCGGCGCTTGCCGGTGTGCCGGACGCTGCGTCCGGCGCCGGTGCGAGCTGCGCCGCGACGGTCTTCACGGTCGCACCCGGGCGCACCTTGTCGACGCCCTGCACGATCACGTGGTCGCCCGCTTCCAGACCGCCTTCGACGATCCAGTCCTGGCCATACGTGCCGGCCGTCGTCAACGGACGTGTCTCGACCTTGTTGGCCGCGTTCACGACCAGTGCGATCGCCTGGCCCTTCTGGTCATGCGTGACGCCGATCTGCGGCACCAGGAACGCGTTCTCGTTCACGCCTTCCTCGATCCGTGCGCGCACGAACATGCCCGGCAGCAGCACACGGCCCGGGTTCGGGAAGATCGCGCGAATCGTTACCGAGCCGGTGGCCTGGTCGACCGTCACGTCCGAGAACTGCAGCTTGCCGGCTTCCGAATAGGTCTTGCCGTCTTCCAGGATCAGCGACACCTTCGCCGCGCCCGGGCCGCTCGTTTTCAGCTTGCCGCTCTGCACGTCCTGGCGCAGCTTCAGCCCGTCGAGGCTCGACTGCGTGAGGTCCACGTACACCGGATCGAGCTGCTGCACCGTCGACATCAACGTCGCCTGGCTCGCCTGCACATACGCGCCCGGCGTCACCTGCGAGATGCCGACGCGGCCTGAAACCGGCGAGACGACATCGGTGTAGCCGAGGTTGATCTGCGCGGTATCGACCGCCGCCTTGCCCGCTGCGACGTCCGCCGCGGCCTGCCCTTGCGTGGCCACGGCGTTGTCGTAGTCCTGCTTGCTGACCGCGTTCGCGGCCACCAGCACCTTGTAGCGCGCGACCAGCGCGTTCTGCGTGACGAGGTTCGCCTGTGCCCTCGCGAGCGTCGCCTTCGCGCTGTTCAGCGCGGCGACGTACGGTGCCGGATCGATCTTGTACAGACGCTGGCCGGCCTTGACGTCGGTGCCTTCGGTGAATTCGCGACGCAGCACGATGCCGTCGACACGCGCGCGGACCTGCGCAACGAGGAACGCGCTGGTGCGGCCCGGCAGTTCGGTTACCGCCGGCACGGCCTGCGGCTGGACGGTGACGATGCCGACTTCCGGCGTTTGCGGCGGCGGTGCCGATTCTTTTTTCCCGCACGCGGCCAGGAAAACGGCGGCCGTTGCGGCAGTGATTAAGCGGTATGGAACCCGTTCGACGCGCATGGAGCGACCTCTCACAAATAGACGACCTTCAATGGGAATCACCAGATCTCCTCGTGACCTGCACGCGCGGCCGGAATGCTGTCGCTTCCTGTTTGCCGCGGATGCGGTCGCGTATTTCGGGCGTGCGTTGCGCCCTGCGGAGCGTTCGTTCGTCGAACTGCTTCCGAGGAAAAAGAACCATGAGCCCGCAGCGCTGGCGGGCGGGCGTTGCTGCGGCGATCAACCGGGCTGCTAGCGCGCGGGCCGGAACGCGGCGCCGGCGAATTCGACGAATGCCCGTGCAGCGGCCGGCAGATGCGCGGTGCGCGCATGCGCGAGCTTCAGCGTGACGGGCGCGAGCGGGCGAACCGGCGCGACGCGCACCAGCGTGCCGGCCACCAGATCGGCATCGACGAGATACGCGGGCAGCACTGCAGCGCCCATGCCGGCCACCGCCAGCCGCCGCGCCATTTCGAGATGGCCGACACCCGGACTGGCGCCGGGCGCCGTGTCGGATCGAAACGCAGCCGCATCGTCATCGCCGGTCGCCGGCAGATCGAGCCGCACGGCCGTGATGTCCGGCCAGTCGCCCGACGCAGCCGCGCCGCCATGCGCGTCGACATAAGTCGGCGCCGCGACGCGCACGGATTCGTAGGCGGCCAGCGTGTGCAGCGCATGCGCACCTGTCACCGGCATGCCGTCGGTGAGGAACGCGACGTCGATGGCTTCGGATGTCAGGTCGACATGGGCATCGGTCAGCGTGACGGTCGGCCGCACGTCCGGAAACCGGTTCACGAAACGATCGAGCAATGCGCTCAACTGGCTGAGCCCGAACGCGACCGGCGCGGCAATGCGCAGCGCGCCTTCCGGCTTGCTGCCCATCGCGACGAAACGCCCGTCGATCTCGTCGATCGCACCGAGAATCCGCTCGACGCGCGCGAGGTACAGCTCGCCGATTTCCGTCAGCGACTGGTGGCAGGTGCTGCGTTGAAGCAGGCGCGCGCCCAGGCGCGTCTCGAGCGCATCGACCAGCCGGCTCGCCATCGCCGTCGACACGCGCAGCCGGGTTGCCGCCCGGCGAAAGCCGCCTTCCCTTGCCACCGTCACGAATGCCCGAATCGATTGAAGTTGGTCCATTTGTCCGGATTCCCCTGCGCGGTCGACTGCCTTGACGCGGGCGCCCGTCGCCGCATCGCGACCGACATGCAACGGCCCGGCCAATGCGGCCGCACCGACGCCAGCCACGCCGGGTCGGTCGGCACGCTCGCGCCAGACGCGAGCCGGCATGCAACGGACGCAAGCCGGCCTCGGCTGGCCCGATGCATGAATATTCGAATAGCAGTCCTGAGTCTTTTCCAGTGGTTCGCCGCGACAACGCCGGCGGCGCCCGCCGGCCATGCGACGCTCATGCCCGCATCGCCCGAGCGCACTGGATCACGTTTGTTTCAGCAGGTGCAATGGTATGAAAACGGCCGGAAAATGGCTTGCCCGATCCTGCGATTGTTTTGCCTTAATTTCCGAATTTGTGCGCTGCACACGGCGCAGCGGCGAGCGAGGCGGTCACCGGCCATGCAGATCCGGATGATCGGGCTAATTTCCCACAGATTTAGGCAATCACGTGCACGCGACTCGCCGTACGATGTGACCGCCGTGCCGGCCCCCCCTGCCGGGACACCAACAGGGAATCGCAGCCGCGCACCTTGCACCGACCACTCCGCCATCCGCTCACGCACCATGGAAATCGACGCCCGAACGCCGCCGCTACAGCGCATCACGCCCGATCACGACCCTCGGTCGCCGGCCCGGTCGCCCACGGCCCGACTCGCTGCGCTGATCGCCGCGTATGCACCGCACGACGGCACGTTCGCGCTCCCGGTACGTGGCATGCGCATCGGGCGTGCCTCCGCGTCGCCGCCGCACTGGAACCATGGCGTGCACCACGCGTGCCTGAGCATCGTCGGGCAAGGCGCGAAATCGACGCAGGTTGGCGACGACACCTACGTGATCGACGAATCACGGATGCTGGTGGCGACAGCCGACCTGCCCGTCACCGGCCGCGTGATGCGCGCGAGCCCGGCCGAACCATTCCTTTATGCGCAACTGGAACTCGACCCGGCCCGCATCGCGGCACTCACGCCACGCGTGTTTCCGCTCGGGCTGCCGAAGGCGGTCGACTGCCGTGCACTCGACACGCAGGATGCCCAGCCTGAAATCGTCGACGCCGTCGTGCGCCTGATGCAACTGGTCGCGCACCCCGACGACATCGACCTGCTCGCGCCGCTGATCGTCGACGAAATCCTCATTCGGCTGCTGCGGGGCCCGTCGGGTGCACGCGTCGCGCAGGTCGGCCAGGCCGATTCGACGACGCAGCGCATCTCGCGCGCCGTCGCCTGGATACGCGACCACTACCTCGATCCAATGACGGTCGAATCGCTCGCGCGGCAGGTGGACATGAGCCCGTCGACCTTCCATCACCACTTTCGTGCGGTCACGTCGATGAGCCCGTTGCAATGCCAGAAGGTACTGCGGCTGCAGGAGGCGCGCCGACTGATGTGCCTGTCGGCAATGGATGCGCGGCAGGCGTGCCGCAGTGTCGGCTATGTGAGTGCGTCGCAATTCAGCCGCGAATACGCACGCCTGTTCGGCGATGCGCCGGGCCGCGATGTGCTGAAGCTGCGCGACGAAGCGGTGCCGCTATCCCGCGTCGCGCCGTAGGCCCGGCTCGACGCGTGCCCGATTGCGGACGGTGTGGCACGGTCATTCCGCCGTTGAGCGGTTACTTGCCGGCCGGACCATCAAGCGAGCGCAGGTGGCGCGGCCAGACTGACGTCGACGCGTTTCGGCAGGACGCCTGTCTGGTAGAACACATCGGCGATACGCTGCTGATACGCGAGCGTGTCGCGCGTGACGGGCTCGACACCGAAGCGCGCGCGGCGAAATGCGAGCGCCACCGCCGGCTCCGGAATCCCCCATAGCTTCGAGAACTCGGCCGCACCCTGCGCGCGGTTCGCATCGAGCCACCGCTGGACCGCCGTCAATTCCGACACGGCCGCGTCCAGCACGTCGGCATTGCGCTGCGCATAGGTGCGCGACGCAAAGTAGTAGCTACGATTCTCGACGAGCCCGGTGCCGTCCGCGACGATGCGCGCGCCGAACGCCTGCTGGACCACCGCGAGAAACGGATCCCAGATGATCCACGCATCGACCGAACGATTTTCGAACGCGGCGCGCGCATCGGACGGCGACAGCCAGACCGGCGAGATGTCGCCATAGTTGAGCTTGGCGGACTGCAGCAGCCGGACCAGCAGGAAGTGCGTGTTCGATCCCTTCACCAGCGCGATGCGCTTGCCGCGCAGGTCCGCGAAGGTCCTGACCGGCGAATCCTTCGCGACCACCAATGCCTCGGCCGCGGGGCCGGCCGGCGTTTGCGCGTAATAGACGAGTGGCGCGCCGGCCGCGAGCGCGAAGATCGGCGGTGCCTCACCGACATCGCCGAAGTCGATCGATCCCGCGTTCAGTGCCTCGAGCTGCGGCGGCCCCGACGGAAACTCGGTCCACGTGACGGTCACGCCGAGTGTCGCGAGCTTGCTCTGCAGCGTACCGCGTGCCTTCAACAGGCTGAGCGGCCCTTTCTGATAGCCGATGCGCAACGTACGCGCGCCGGCGGTGCTCGCCAGCGCAAAGCCCGGATGCGCGGCGGCGCCCGCCGCGATCGCCAGGCCAGCATGCAGGAGCCGGCGGCGGGTTGTGGAGTGTTGGTCTGCCATGTCGTATCGGGTTCGATGAAGAGGATGCGGCGTTGCGCACGCATGCGATGAAGCCGGTCGAACCGATTCTAGGGGAGTGGCGCCGCGCATCGAACCAACGTTGTTCGATAACGAAAGCAAGCGCTTTCATAAGGGCACGCCGGTTACCCGGGCATCATTGCCCGGGTCGGTCGCGAGGACGCCGCCGACATCCGCGCAAAACAAAGGACTACGGATTATTTATCGTTTGATGCGCAGCCTCGGGCTCACACGCCGAAGGTTCGACTTCAGGACTTGCAGGAAGCGGTCAGCGCAGCCTCGTCGGCAGCGAGCAACTCGGGCACGCATTCGCGCAGGAAATCGACGAACGTGCGGATCTTCGCATCGAGATACTGGCGCGATGCGTACAGCGTATAGACCGTCAGCTTCTGCAACCGGTATTCGGGCAGCACGCGCACCAGCGCGCCGCTCGCGAGCCCGGGCAGTGCGGCCGACATCGGCAGCGAACCGATCCCGAGCCCGGCACGCAGCGCGGCGCCGAGCGCATCGGCGATGTTCACCTGGAAATCCGGCAATGGCAGTTCGAACGTTTCGCGTCCGTTGGGACCATCGAGATGCCAACGGTCGCGCGGAAAGAGCGGCGTGACGATCTGCAGGCACGCATGCCCGTCGAGGTCGCTCACCGTCTGCGGCGTGCCGCGCGCCTTCAGGTATGCGGGTGACGCGCACAGCACGCTGCCCACTTCGCCGAGCCGCTGCGACACGAGCCCGGAATCGGGCAACTCGGTCGTGCTCAACTGCAGCGATACGTCATAGCCTTCGTCGATGATGTCGGGCACATGCTGCGACAGCGTCAGTTCGACCGCAACCGACGGATAGCGCTCACGGTAGCGCACGACAGCGGGCACCACGTAGGACTGGCCGAAACTCGTCGTCGCGTGAACGTGCAGCCGTCCCGACGGCTTCGCCTGTGCGTCGGCCGCCTCGGCTTCCGCCTCGTCGATATAGCCGAGGATGCGCTGGCAGCGGTCGAGATAACGCTGCCCGGCGTCGGTCAGCGCGATACGGCGTGTGCTGCGGTTGAGCAGGCGCGTGCGCAGATGCGTTTCGAGCTGCGCGACCGACCGCGATGCGTAGGCCGTCGTGATGTCCAGGCGCTGGGCGGCGCTCGTGAAGCTGCCCTCCTCCGCCACCCGGACGAAAATGCGCATCATCTGTAACGTGTCCATCGGCCTGTCCCCGGGATTGAGATCACGTCGCGCCACCGCGCGGCCATGGTGCCGGCAGCGCCGGCGCAGGCCGGTCTGGCGCGAATTGTGCGGAACAGTACAGCAGCCGTGCAGACGTGTCCAGTTCGTCGTATTCGGCGTAATCCGGATGCCGAATCGTGTCGCCGAGTCGCCCTGCGCGCGGTGTACGGACCGAGCGCATACGCGCCCCCGTCGCGCCGGCACGCGACCGGCATCGGATCGGCAAAAACTACCCGGCGACCACGATGCCGCCGCGCGATTCACGGCATGGATGACGTATTAGGCCCCGGCGGCCGCATCGAACGGATTACGCAACACGATCGTGTCGTCGCGCTCCGCGCCGGTCGTGATCATCGATACCGGTGCGCCGGCGACCGCTTCGACGCGTGCAATGAAATCCTGCGCGGCGCGCGGCAGCGCCGCACGTTCACGTACCCCCTTCACGGTGCCGCGCCAGCCGTCGAACCGCTCGTACACCGGCTTCGCGCGCGCCTGCGCATCGAGGCTCGCCGGCAGATGATCCACCCGCACGCCATCGAGTTCGTAGCCGACGCACAGCGCGATCGACTCGAAACCGTCGAGCACGTCGAGCTTGGTGAGCGCCAGCGAATCGATGCCCGAGACCCTGACGGCCTGACGCAACTGCGCGGCATCGAGCCATCCGCAGCGGCGCGGTCGGCCGGTATTCACGCCGAACTCCTGCCCGCGCGCGCGCAGCGTTTCGCCGGTCGCGTCGGACAGCTCGGTGAGGAACGGGCCGCCGCCGACCCGCGTCGCATACGCCTTGGTGACGCCCAGCACGTGGCCAAGCTTCGACGCACCCAGCCCGGTACCGGCCGCCGCCGCCGAGGCAACGGTGCCGGACGACGTCACGAACGGGTACGTGCCCCAGTCGATGTCCAGCATCACGGCTTGAGACCCTTCGAACAGGATGCGCTCGCCGCGGTCGGTCGCGTCGTTGAGATCGGCCCAGACGGAGCGCACGAACGGCAGGATCCGCGGCGCCAGGTCGATCAGCGTCGCCAGCATCGCATCACGGGAATACTCGTCGAGCCCCAGGCCGCGGAACCATGCGTTGTGATGGTCGACGAGCACATCCAGTTTTGCGGCGAGCCGGCCCGGTTCCGCGAGATCGCCGACGCGCAGCCCGCGACGCCCGACCTTGTCCTCGTAGGCCGGCCCGATCCCGCGCAGCGTGGTGCCGATCGGCTCGCGGCGCAGACGCTCCTGAGCCTGATCGATCGCGCGGTGGATCGGCAGCACCAGCGTGGCGTTCTCGGCGATCGACAGGCTATCCGGCGTCACCGACAGCCCCAGCTCGGCCATCCGCCCGATTTCCGCGAGCAGCGCTTCCGGATCGAGCGCCACGCCGTTGCCGATCACGCCGCGCTTGCCGCGCACGACACCGCTCGGCAGCAGCGCGAGCTTGTACGTCTTGCCGCCGACGACCAGCGTATGACCCGCGTTGTGGCCGCCGTTGTAGCGTGCAACGAGATCGGCCTGTGCGGCCAGCCAGTCCACGACGCGCCCCTTACCTTCGTCGCCCCATTGGGCGCCCACGACCACCACGTTCGGCATGCTCCGCACTCCATGTGAGAAATTCAGACAATCATTCGGCCGACCGGGCCGTTTGTATGCCATATTGGCGGAGCTTGAGCACCCGATCAAACGATTAAACCTGAACCATCGTGTGAGTAAATATCACACGAACGATCCAATGGCCCGACGACTCCCTCCGCTGAATTCGCTGCGTGCGTTCGAAGCCGCCGCGCGCCTCGGCAGTTTCACGCTGGCCGCGGACGAACTGTGCGTGACCCATGGCGCGATCAGCCGGCACGTGCAGCAGCTGGAAGCCTGGCTCGGACGGCCACTGTTCGAACGCCATAACCGGCGGGTCGAGCTGACCGACTCGGGCCGGGCGTATCTCGCCGAGGTCGGCGCGTCGTTCGACCGGATCGCGCTCGCCACCGCGCAGCATTTCGGCCACGCGCAGCAGCGCGTGTTGCGCGTCAGCGCCCCCGCGACGTTTTCGTTGCGCTGGCTGGTGCCGAAGCTGTCGTCGTTCCAGGTCGCCCATCCGGCCATCGAGGTGCGGCTGTCGACGTCGAACGAGCCGATCGACAAGCTGCGCGACAAGGTCGACCTGATCGTTCGCGGCGGCCCGCAGGCCATCGACGGTTACGTTGCCGAGGAATTCCTGTCCGAAGTCCGGCTGCCGGTGTGTGCGCCGAAGCTGCTGGAAGGCCGGCCGTTGCATACGCCTGCCGATCTGGCCGGCTTCACGCTGCTGCACGCTGCCACCTATCCCGGCATGTGGCCTGAATGGCTCGCGGCAGCCGGACAGCCGAATCTCGTGCCGCGCCACTCGCTCACGCTCGAGCACTTCTACCTGACGCTGCAGGGCGCACTCGACGGGCTTGGCGTCGCGATGGGACCGATCGCGCTCGTCGCGGACGACATCGCGGAAGGTCGGCTGGTGCAGCCGTTCAGCGAACCGGCACTGCCGCCGTGGCGCTACTTCACGTACGTGGCCTCGGCACGCGCGAATGACGAAGCGGTGCGGGCGTTCAAGGATTGGTTGAAGGTGGCGGGAAATACGGCCGCGCCGGGCGTGCGGAACTGACTGCGTCGGTGTGCGGAGAGCGCGCGCCGAGATAGACAGGAATGCGAAACAAATAACGCAAACGCCTGGATCGCGTTTGCCTTCGTCGATACCGGGAATGCTGTTTTCGAGGTGCGCCGCGGAACCGCGACGCACGCGGCAAGCCGCGGATCGAACCGTGGCTTGCCGCCGGCCGGCGCTTACTGACTTGCGCCGGCGGCTTTCTTCTCCGCGTTCTGCAGGTTCTGCGGATAGTTCGGATCATTGGCCGCGGGCTTGTAACCGGCGTCTTCGAGTTTCTTCAGCTCGGCGTTGTTCTTCGCACGTGCTGCCTTGTGCTCTGCCTTGCGTTGGGCCCGGGCAGCCTTGCGTGCCTGGCTCTTCGCTGCCTTCGCGTCCTGTGCCGCAGGTGCGCTGGCGTCGGTCTGCGCAAACGCAGGAACTGCCGAGCCGAACAGGAACGCGGCTGCGGTAGCAGCCAGCGTGAGTTTTCTGATCTGGATTTGCATCGCTGAACTCTCTTATCTGGTTTATCACGGATTGAAAGACCATCGAGATACCGCCCCTGCCCCGATCGGTTGTCATGCCGAGTTCGGGACCTGTGCATCATAACCGCGCCGCGAAAAATGTGGCGCCAACGTGGGAACGGAATGGGGATACACCTATGGGAGACAACGTGGATGCCCGGTCGACTGTCACCGACAGGACGAACTGTGTGGCGTGTGCCGATCGCGCTGCGGCGGAGACAGGACACAGTCGGTGTACCCGCGATTCAGCGCAGAGGATGGGTCATGTGCGCCCGGTGCAGTGCGATGTGAGTGACCCAGGACTGTTTCATAGGGGGTGTTGCCGGCACGCTCGCGCCTGAGGTGACTGTTATCAGACCATTCACGATCACAGCATCAGCAGTCGAACTGTGTGCCGCGTTGCCAGTCGACGCGGTTCAAGCGACGGTTCCTCCCATAAACGACCACGATTCGGTTTTGCGGCGATCAACGCATGCACGATTGCGTCGCCACGGCGCGCAGCATTCGATCCGTCAACCAATCGCCGCACTGTGATGCCGAGCGCTACCTGGGCCGGTACAACGCGTCACCGCGTGATCCTGTGGGTCCGTATGACGAATGGTGTGAACACATCGCGTGTGGTGAAGAGATCGGCGGGATTCACTTCACGGTTGCGCCGACGGTGCCGCACCGATGTCGCTGCGCTCGTCCGGTGACCGTGGCACGTCGGGTTGCGATGTGGCGGCCACGCTTGTGATCCGTCCGATTCGGCTCAGGAACGCACCGCGCAACGGGTGCGAATCACAGGTTTTTCATTCCGTAGCGTGGCTCGCCCGGAATCCAGCCGGGTGCCGCTGCCTGCACAGCATGCCGATTCCTGCGGCCTCGCCTGGTTGGTGAGCTTTTACAGGATTCGGAACTGTCGGAAGGTGAGCATGTTCGGGATCATCGCTCGAATTCGATTGCGGTGAGCTTCGCGGTCGCCCGCATCTTCACGTTGGTTCGCGACGTGCCCTGGATCGACCCAGGAGCCGGCGATGCGTGCAGATAGCGCCACCCACCCCGTTCATCCGCGGGAAGCCGTTCCCGGGCCTCTCCTTGTGATCCTGGTGCACAGCATTGAACTTCGGTTGGTGGCTCCAAAGGTAGAAAGTTCGAAGACCACCGAGGCAGCAAAGCGAACGACGTCGATTGCCTCTGTACACAGCCCACAGGCTAAATTTGACGAGAAGCGCGCGCGGGCAAACGGAAAAACTTGTCCATGGACAGGGAAGCATGAGTGCAAAAAACCCTTCGGCTGCCGTCCCGGATGATTTCAAACTGCTGTGAACGAAACCAGAGAGATTCATGTTTCCGGATCGTTGATCCGCTTTGCGGGTCGGTGACACGCGCTGACGAGGTCACGTAGCCGGGTTTTTTGATCCCATAAACGGGAACCTGTGCGTGGAAACGGAGCCTTCTTCCCGTTTTTCTCCCATAGGTTTCTACGTTTCGGGCTCATGTGAGTGTGTACTCACCTCTTTTGGGAGCCTTGTCGGGCCTGGAGCCTGTGTAGAACAGGGCGCCAATTCATTGTTTCCACGCTTGAATCGATTGTTTGAAGGCGAGCAACACCATAGACGGCTACCCATTGGTAGCGGTTTATGGGGTTCGTCTTTCTGCGGACGCGCACGTGTGTTTACATCTTTTGTAAACCACGTTTACTTCTTTAACTACCTTTAGACGGCTCACAGCCTTATCTGACAAGGGTTTGATGGGGGTTCGGTACCCATTTATGGGAGCACAGGTGTAAGGGCTTGGGAGTTAAGGTCTGTGGATTTGGGGATTGGGGTACCCCGTTGTGGGGAATCGGGGTTGTGGATATGGGGCAAGCGTACCCGGTTATGGGAAATCGGCCCGGAAACGCGTTGGGTAGTCGTCTATGGGAATGCCCGTGGGTAGCCTTTTATGGGGCGCTTTTGGGGATCCGTGAACGCCGGGCCGCACAGTGATTTTTCTCGGGTAGCCGGTTATGGGGCCCCTCAAAGGTAGCCGGTTATGGGTCACATCTGGGGTGGCTCGATTGCTTCTCTCCCGGATTTCCTGTGGCTGGCTCCCATGGACAGGGTCGATGGGACCGACAGGTAACCTTTTATGGGGAAAACAATGGGTTGCCGTTTATGGGAGCGATGTTTGCCTTCAGGGCTGGAATCAGCGCAGCCAACGCAGCCCGTGCCGGTCGAAAGGTACCCTCCTGTGGGAATCGGTGAAGGTAGCAAGTTATGGGAAGAAAGCAGGTCCGTGCTGCAGAGCACCACGAATTCGCCGAACGATCTCGATTCTCCGCATTTGCTTCCCATGGATGGTTACCTTGCCAGGGGCAAATCTCATGCCGGGTTTCCGCGTCCGGGCAGGAAAGGTAGCGGCTTGTGGGAGGCATTTTTGTCGAAAGGTAGCTGGATATGGGGTTCCGCACAGATCGTCTGATTGTGAATTTTCCTTTTATATCTGTAGGTTAGCGGAGAGAGTGCAAGTAAATCCGGAACAAGGACGTTGCTCGTTGGCGCGAAAAGGTATAAAGTCCGCTCTCAACAAGGTGACCTTATCCGGACATTACGATGCCGCGCAAGCCCGCAAGCAAAGGCTCAGACAAACAGGTTTCGCTGTTTCAGACCCCAGAGCCTCCCGACTTGCTGCGCAAGGCGGTCCAGGCGATTCATATCGCGCCCAAGTCCGGAAAGATCGGCCTGCAGCAGCGCAAGATGTTCAGTTCGCTGATCAAGAACGCGCTTCGCCAGGAGGCGTTCGAGCCGGGCCGGACGAGCTTCTCGATTTCGCTTGCGTCGCTTTCGCACGAGAGCGGGTTGAACAGCAACAATACGAAGTACGTGAAGGACACGGTCAACTCGCTGATCAGTACCGTCGTCAACTGGGACTATCTGGCCGCGGATCGATCGACAGTCTGGAAAGCGTCGGGCCTGCTCGCCGGCGCGGAGCTCGAGCAATCGGTGCTGAAGTACAGCTTCTCCGACCAGATTCGCAGCGAGTTGCTCAACCCCGAGATCTACGCACTGATCGATATGCGGATCGCCCGCGAGTTCCGGCGGTCGCACTCGCTCGCGTTGTGGGAAAACACGGTGCGCTACGAGGGGATCGGCATCACCGCGAAGATTCCGCTGCCGAAATTTCGTGACCTCATTCTCGGCCAGGACAAGGCGTCGCAGTCATACAAGGAATACAAGCTGTTCAAGAGCAAGGTCCTGGTGCCGTGCATTCAGGAGGTGAACGAAGTTTCGGATCACACGCTCGAGCTGATCGAACACAAGTCCGGCCGGAGCGTGGAGGCGGTTCAGTTCAAGGTGACGCGCAAGCAGAGCACCGATACGGTGGAGGACGGCGACGTCAAGAACGAAGCGCTGGTCGAGGAGGTCGCCAAGTTCGGCATCCCGCGCTCGGAAGCGCGCCGGCTGATCACGCAATACGGCGTGCAGCGCATCAAGGCGGCGATTGCCTATACGCTCAATCGGACTACGAAGAAGAATGCGGCCCCGGTCGACAACGTGGCCGCGTATTTCCGCAAGGCGCTGACGCACGGCTACACGCTGTCCGACGGGCAGGGAACGGAAGCGGCGGCCCCGGCGAAGGAATCCGCGCAGAGCAAGCAGGAGCAGATTCGCGATAAATATCTGGCGGCGAAGGTCGAGGAAGCCGGCGCGTATTTCCGCGAACTGGAGATCGACGATCAGACCAAGCTGATCGAGCGTTACAACGAGACGGTGGCAGGCTCGAAGGACCTGACGCTGTCGCCGAAGAAGAAGGCGAGCAAGCTCGCGCAGACCAGTTTCTTCCGATGGCTCGCGCTGGATACGTGGGGCGAACCGACCTCGGACGACTTGCTGGAATTCCTGCTGAAAAGCAGTCTCGCCGGCAACTGAACAAGGCCTCGCAGCCGGATGTGTGTCGCGCGCCGGACGTCATCGTCCGGCTTCGCGGTGCAACGCGGATGCGAGGCTTTCTGCTTTTCGCGCGTTACTGCTGCGTGGCCGTTGCCAGTTCGGCAACGTACGCGTCGATGACGGTCTTGAGCTTGTCGGCGAGCGCTTCCTGGTGCGATGCGTCGACGCCCTTGAGCTGCAGATCCAGACGTCCGTCCGGATAGGTTTTCAACTGGCCGATCGCTCGCGATTCGAGCTCGAAGTCATGGCGAACGCTGTAACGCGTACGCCCCGCTTTCTTGCTGCCGTCGCTTTGTGCACGCAGGAAATTTTCCAGATCACGAACCGACTTTTTCCGGTCGATCACGGCCGTCAACAACCGGTCGGCAGTCGGCTCGCCCAAGCGTTCGAAGATCAGCTTCAAGAAGTATGCCGCCTGCAGGCCGACCACGTCGTTCGCGCTCGCCATCCGTTCCAGGAGTGTGTTCGGCAGCGCGTTGAGCGACAGCGTCTTGCTGATCGATGCCTTGTCCTTGCCGATCTTTTCCGCCAGCGTGTTCTGGTCGGCAAAGACTTTCTCGTCGAGGAGACGCTTCCACGCGACCGCATCATCGAAGATCGTCTGGCGTTCGTGGTCGTGGTTCGCGCGATATGCGATCGTGTAGAGCTGCTCAGGCGTGTGATCCGTGCGGAACGTGGCGTTGATGGTTTCATCGCCGTTGATGCTCGTCGCGCGGAGCCGGCGTTGCCCATCGATCACCACGAGCTTGCCGGGAAACTCCGGGAGGCGCGTAACCTTGATCGGCTCGATCTGCCCTTCCCGTTTCAGTGTCAGCGCGAGCTCGTGCAGACTCGACTCCGAGTAGAACACGCGCGGGTTGAACGGGTTCGGAATGCAATCCTTGACCAATACCTTCTGAGGCGCGCCAAGATCCGGTGTGCTGGCCGGCGTGGCCGAGGCCGGAGCGCTGGCGGGTGCCGTTTCGCCGACGACATTCGGTGCAGCCGCCGGTTCGGGCAGCCGCGTTTCGAGTGCCGCATTCTCCTGCGCGAGTCCGCGCAGCAGGCCGGCTGCGAGATGCAGGTTGCCGGTCGGCTTCTTGTCCTTCGAGGTGTCCTTAGCCATGGGCGGCTCCGGTAGCGCGCGTCGACGCGATGTATTGGGCCATTTCCGTGACCAGCTTTTCGATTTCCGCACGGGCTTCTTTCAGGCCCTTCAGATATCGATTGTGGTGATGGATCGTGGTGCCGAGCGCAAACGTCTGACGGTAGACCTCGCGCTGCGCGATCTGGCTGTCGAGCAGATGCTCCCCTATTTCCTCAGCCCTTAGAATTTTTAAAATTTCTTCACGCATTTTAGTTTTTCCATTAACGCTATTCAGCATTAATGCGGAAGAAAGATTCGGGTTACGGACGGATCGCATCGACTCGATCATGCGGATCATCGCGACCGTGCTGTAGAGATCGGCTGGCGATGGTGATAGCGGCACGAGGCAGAAGTCGGCGACCTCGAGTACGGAGGCGATTCGCGGGTCTTCGAGGTTGCCAGGACAGTCGACAACGATCACGTCGAAGTTCGCGTCCTGTTTCTTGATCTCGCCGCCGATGCCGCGACCGGCAGGGGCCAGAGAGAGAACCGTCATCGGCAGCGTGTTCTCGCCGCTCGTCACCCACCGGACGGACGTGCCTTGAGGGTCGGCATCGATCAGGGCGACCTTGTTGCCGCCGGCTTCGAATGCAGCGGCGATATTGACGGAGATGGTTGTCTTTCCAGTCCCACCTTTTTGATTACTGACGGCGATCTTGAAAGCCATTAAATTTCTCCACGGAGTTTTGCGTAATATATTCAATTGTTATCGAAATGTCCAGAAAAGCCTTCGACGTGATGTATGTCTTGAGGATCGATGCGGTTGTCACGTGACAAGTGGGCCGAATGGCTAACGAGT
Organism: Burkholderia sp. HI2714; assembly: GCF_002223085.1. Classification (NCBI taxonomy): domain Bacteria; kingdom Pseudomonadati; phylum Pseudomonadota; class Betaproteobacteria; order Burkholderiales; family Burkholderiaceae; genus Burkholderia; species Burkholderia sp. HI2714. The sequence continues at coordinate 18,672 of NZ_NKFM01000061.1, forward strand.
CAGTCGTAATTCGCGGTCGAGTAAAAATAAAAATGACGATCGCGGTTGGAAATTACGTACGAAGATCGGGAGGAAGTTCGACAAATTGCCGATGGCTGCGTTTTGCGAATGGAGACAGGCCACTTGAGGTCGCAGTGTCCTCGGCAGGACTCGCCACAATTTCCATTAGCCAATTTATGGGCGTCGCCAGGAAACCTGGTTGTCACGTGACAAGCAGCCGGGATTTGCTCTTTCTCGACGTAATACGGCGCCAGAAATCCCTCCTTTGATTGCAATCAAGACTACGTGAGGTCATTCGACGCCCGAAATATGGTTTTGGATTTGACATGACTGCCTCTCATGCGATGAGTTGTCACGTGACAATCGATTTGGAGCGGGAGATAACGTAAGTACTGAATCGTTCATCAGGAGGGGTTGTGATCGGACTCGATAGAGCATGAGCACGTGGATCACTAAAGAAGAGATTTGCATCGCCGGTTTGTCGCGACATGCAGCTTCCTAGATGGATTGGCTGCGGCGTTGTCACGTGACAACTGGAGTGTTGTATCGGGGGACTTGCGTGTCGAAGTAGCGGTTTGTGTCGCACTTCGGACGAAGGGCGTCTATGTCGGAGAGTATGGGCCGTCAATTGCTTCGCAGACCCGGGAGCTTCATCGTTGTTTACCTGCAGTCATGTGCCAGAAGAAAGGCGCCGGTTAGTTTGCCGGGCTGCATCCATAAATGCGTATCACGGGCGCATTTGATGTGTCCCCATTTATGCGAGGTGTTTTGTTCGGACCACCTTTGCCAGTGTGTGGGTCGGAAGGGGAGGGCATGGCCTTGGTCGCGCGTAGCCTTGAGTTAAGCCAGGAGCTTCTGCGCGATAACTCTGCATGCGAGGCTCTGATTTGCGACGAACTGCAGTGTTGAAGGCCGCTGACAACTCAAACGGGCCGGATCGTGAAACATTTCCAAGAAATTCGACGTTCGTGGAAATCCTTATCTGGCAATGGGTTGCGCTCTATTCTTCATGTTGTTTCACGCACAATTGCCAAGATCACCCTTGTAAATAGGGGGCGTATGGTCATTTCGCATTCTTCGTGCCAAAGACGGTGCGTACGCGCTGCAAATTGTCTCGTTTGATACGTAATGTGTGGTATTTGAGACGTATCGGTCGGTCTGGCATCGAGCTGAATCGAATTGAGGCGAACCTGATACCTCACGACACGATGCAGAACACTCATATTAGGTGCCTGCGCTGATCTCTCAGCGAGAGTTGTCACGTGACAACGCACACTCTCACCGGGCGAATCGTTGGGCCGCAACGTTATGCGAGACTTCCGGCACTGGAGAGTATGTGGCCGAGCGACAGGAGGGCACTAAGACGACTTGGTTGCGGAGACGGCAAAGTCCCCATCAGTTCATGAGGTCGGTATGAGACGACTCGTCTCCCACCGATGGAACACTTGCGAGTTCGGGTGCTGGTCGGACCGTTCGATACTCAAATCGAAATTCGCGGCCGGCTGCCGGGCAATCAATCCAGGATCAGCAACAAGCGTGTATCCCGCTGCGCTCGTCTGGCTCAACCGGATCGACCTTTCACGTGGAGAGTCGATGCAACCCTTCTACGGATACCACCAAACGTGGATCCTGCATCTCAAGTACCGTCCCCGCGATCAATACGTTGTGGCCACAGACAGGACGACATCGGCTCCGCTTCGCAGGCTATCGATATCTCTCCGCGGAGAATTACCGAACAACCGGCTGTATTCGCGATTGAACTGAGTCGGGCTCGCATATCCGACCCTGAACGATGCCGACGCGGCATCGAGCCGCTCGGACAGCATCAGTCGACGCGCCTCATTGAGCTGAATCCATTTCTGGTACTGCAGCGGACTCATGCCGGTGAGCTGGCGGAAGTGGTGGTGAAAGGTCGAACTGCTCATTTGTACCTGCGCCGCCAGATCGTCGACCCGAAGCGACTCGTCGTAATGGGTCCGCAACCACTGGATCGCCCGCGACACGCGGTTGCCCTGACTGCCGGCGGACGCAATCTGGCGCAGACGCGCGCCCTGGTCGCTCGTCAGCAGCCGGTAATAGATTTCCCGCTCGACGTACGGTGCAAGAACTGCAATGGCATTCGGATCATCCAGCAACGCCAGCAAGCGATTCACTGCGTCGTAGAGCGGTTCGTTCATATTCCCGACGACGAGGCCGCGGCCTGCAGGGGCTTCCTCGTGATCCGCTGCGACCTGCGCCATCAGTTCAGCCATGACCCGAAAATCAAGCTTGAGCCCGATTCCGAGAAACGGCCTTTCGCGGCTGGCCTCGATGACCTGCGTCGAACCGGGCAAGTCGAGCGACGTGATCAGAAAGCGGTTGGCGTCGCAGAGATACACATCGCCGCTCTGAATGAGCCGCTTCGTGCCTTGGACGACGAGACCGAAGCTCGGCTCGACCATGCAGTCCATCGGCTGCGTTGTCGCCTCCCTTCGATGGAGGCTCAGGTTCGGAATGGCCGTGGTGAGGTGATCGACGTCATCCGTCCATCTCGCGACGCGCTCTGCGAGCGTCTGCCGCAGGTCATTCTCCCGGCTATGGCTCGTCGATCGGGGGACTGCCGGGTTGAATGCGGCGATGGTGGCGTCGTCGACGGGTTGGCCTGGTGCGTATCGGACGGGTGCCGGAGGCATGACTTTTCTACTCAGGTAATCGGGTCTACAGACAGCACGTCGACGTGCGGCTACGCCGGCAACGCGCCTGCCGGAGTCGCGGCATTGCCGCGCTCCGGGGAAAAAATGTACAACGATCGGTGGGTTTTACTTCGTGGCCTGCGACGCGCAAAGCGTCCAGCGGCGCGATTTCGTGGCAACGGACGTCACGCGATCGTCGACCGTGCGCCACCACCGCTCGCCGCGATGCGGTTCGTCGAGTGCGAGGCGTTCGCCCATCCTGGGCGTCGACAAATCGACGCCTCGCACGATCGCCAGTGCCGTGACGCGCTCGAATGGTTCCTGCCAGCGATGCATCGCGAGATCGAACGTGCCGTTGTGAATCGGGACCAGCCAGCGTCCGCGCAAATCGATGTGCGCCTGCACGGTCTCTTCCGGCTGCATGTGCACGTACGGCCATTGCGCGTCGTAGGCGCCTGTTTCGATCAGCGTGACATCGAACGGCCCGAGGCGCTCGCCGATCGTCCGGAAACCGTCGAAGTAGCCGGTGTCGCCGCTGAAGAACACGCGCAGGTCGTCGTCGACGATGACCCAGGACGCCCACAGCGTGCTGTTGCCGTCGAACAGACTGCGCCCGGAAAAGTGCTGGGCAGGTGTCGCGGTCAGTGTCAGGCCGGCCACGTCGACGCTCTGCCACCAGTCGAGCTGACGGACTTTCTTCGCGTCGATGCCCCATTCGATCAGGCGGTCGCCGACACCCAGCGTTGTCACGAACACGCCGGTGGTTGCCGCGAGCGCGAGCACCGTGTCTCGGTCGAGATGATCGTAGTGATCGTGCGACAGGATCACACCGCGCAGCGGCGGAAGATCTTCAAGCGCGATCGGCGGCGCATGGAAGCGCTTCGGCCCGACGCGCCGAAACGGCGACGCGCGCTCGGCGAACACGGGATCGGTCAGCCAGAATTCGCCGCGCAGCTTGAGCAGCAGCGTCGAATGGCCAAGCCGGTACAGGCTGCGATCGGGGGCAGCATCGAGTTCCGCGCGCGTCAGCGAATCGACGGGCAGCCGCCCTGCGGGCACGGTATTGCGCGGCTTGTTGAACAGCACGTTCCAGGCGATCCCGAGCGTCTTGCCGAAACCCTCGACCGGACGGGGCGCGACATTGCTGAAGCGCTCGCCATTGTGCTGCGGCGAGCCGCCTGACAGTGCGCGGCCGCGCCGGGAGGCCGCCAAACCCAGAATGCGATGAATCAAAACGAGAGGCGATGCCATGTCGGTTCGTCCGGAAGATAAAGTACACTAAACAGTGTAGTTTATTTTTGGGATAAGTAAACTACCCGGTGTAAAATTTCTGAATGGATACCAGTACTCCCCCTCAGCGCCTGACCGATCGAAAGCGCGCGGCCATCGTCGACGCGGCCATCGAGGAATTTCTCGCGTCGGGTTACGACGCGACCAGCATGGACCGCATCGCTGCGCGTGCCGACGTGTCGAAGCGCACGGTCTATAACCACTTCCCGGGCAAGGAAACGTTGTTCGCCGCCATCCTGCAAAAAATGTGGGATGCGACCCGGACAGGCAGTTCGCCAACCTACCGTGCCGATGTGCCCCTGCGCGAACAATTGCTTGCGTTGCTGGATCGCAAAATGCGCCTGCTCAGCGACGAGGCATTTCTGTCGCTCGCGCGCGTCGCGATCGGTGCGGCCATCCATTCGCCGGAACGTGCGCGTGACATGGTCGAGCGCCTCGGCGAACGCGAGGAAGACATGACGGTCTGGGTGCGGACGGCCGCGGCCGCCGGACGCCTGTCGGTCACCGACCCGGTGTTTGCCGCGCACCAGTTGCACGGTGTCGTGAAGGTATTCGCGTTTTGGCCGCAGGTAACGATGGGCCAGCCGCCGCTCGCGGCGCAGGAGCAACAAAAAGTCGCTGAATCCGCTGCCGACATGTTTCTCGCGTACTACGCGCAACCGGAACGCACCGACGCATCGCGCGACGTAACGGACTGATCGTGTATCCGGTCGAACTTGCGCGAATCGAGCCTGGCGCGACGTGCACGGATCGATACGTGCGTCGCAACGACGAGCCGGCAAACCGGCAGATCCGCGCAAGCGCATGCGGGATTGCCTCATCGAATCTCCGGCCATTCAGCGGAAATCGGCGATGCCGTCAGCGCACCTGAAACCGAACGTGAGTAACGACGAATGAAGACGTTGTTGATCGTCTATCACACGATGACCGGAGGCACGCAACAGATGGCCGAAGCGGCCGCCGGCGCTGCGCGCGAGCAAACCGGCGTCGACGTGAGGCTGCAGCGCGCCGATGCAACGAGCGCGGCCGACGTGCTGGCCGCCGACGCCTATCTGTTCGCCACGCCGGAGAATCTCGCGGCAATGTCCGGGCTGATGAAGGATTTCTTCGACCGCTGCTACTACGCGGCGCTCGATCGCGTGAACGGCCGCCCGTATGCGGTGATGATCTGCGCGGGAAGCGACGGGCAGAACGCGCTGCGCCAGATCGACCGGATCGCGACCGGATGGCGGTTGAAGAATGTGGCGCCGGGCCTGATCGTCTGCACGCACGCGCAGACGCCGGAACGCATCCTCGCGGCGAAGACGATTGACGCCGGCGATCTCGCGCGCTGTGCCGAATTGGGCGCCGGTCTTGCAGCGGGGCTTGCACTGGGCGTTTTTTGATCGCAGGCGCTGCAACTGCGACGACTGTTCGACGCACGTTGGTGCACGCGACGCACGCATTCTGCCGGTACGGCACTAGCCGAATGCCGGGCCTTTAGCTGTCCTTTGCCGTCTCGGAAGGCCGGTGATATTCGGGCCAAAGACGTTTCACGAGATCGCGCGATGCGCCATAGGCATGGCAGCTGTCGATCTTGAGCGGCTTTCCGTCGCTGTCGCGCGCCTCGAGCGACGACTTCCGCATGCCGACCATCGTCTGATAGGCCGTGGTGGCGATCGGGCCGAGCAACTCCTTCAGGTGCGTGCACGTATCGCAGGATGGCAAGCGCTTGCGAATCTCGCTGTTCCACCCCGCGCCGATGCTCAGTCCGACGAGCGCCTGCAGCGAGTCGCCGCCGCCCGGGCACTGCGCATACGGATGCGACCGGAGGAACGTGGATACGGCGCGAACGACCATGTCGGCGTCGAAGACCAGTGTCACGCCGAGGTCGTGGATCGGCGACAGCGCGGCGACTGTCCGCGTGCCGCCCGGCGGCGTGAAATCAAAGGTTTTGCGGTCCGAGAGGCAGGCCGTTACTTCGAACCGGCCGTCGCTGCGCCGATAGCCGCGCATGTCGATCTGCCGATGGTGAATTTCCTCGCGCATGATGCCGTCGTGCGGGATGTCGTGTGGGGGAACCATGTATCTGCTCCGTTTCGTACAACCGGTTCGTTCTTTCGGCAGGCAAGCGTGATGTCGGCGGCTCGCCCGTGGGGCCGGGCGAAACGGGCCGAGGTGCGCTGCCGACGACATCGATCCGGCCATACTACGCACTTTTCGGCCTCTTCGTGCGCCACGGGATGGATGCGGACGCAACGAGTCGCGTGTGGGCACCGATGCTTTCGAATGGGCACGGCACTTGCGCCGATCCATCGCCGTGATCTTTGATTCGCACGCGGCCGACGCTGCCAACCGGATGCAGATTCGCAGCCGGGGGCGGCGACGCACCGATGCGGCGGGATCGCGCTCGACGTCCCGAGGCGGAACACCACGTGCCGGACGTCGATCAGTACCGCCGGGGCAATCGCAGTACGGAAAATGGCCCCGATTTCCGCCAACGAGCGTGAACGGCGTGACTTCCGGAAACGTATCCATATAATGCGCAACACGACCGCATGGACGCATTTCCGGTACCCCGAATCGGGCCAATGCAGACCGGTGAGTCAACCGGCCGCCGCGCGTACCGGTATACTTCCACTCCTGCCTTGTCCGGCATCGTGGCCGGGTGCCTGAAAACAGAGTGGCGTGCGCGATGCGGCCCCGTCGTATTCCGCATCGGCGGCAGACGGGTCGCACGCATGGCGGCGAAGCTTGTGCGCCGCGCGGCATGGCCGCACGAACCACACCTTATATTCCTGGTGGATTGAATTTATGGGTTTTGAACAACTTGCCGAATTGCGGGCGCAGCTCGCAGCGAAGGCCAAGCAGGAGCGCAACGCGAAGCGGCCGGCAGCGCCGGCGGACACCGGCGCGAAGCCGAAGTCCGGCGACCAGCCGCAGCGTGGCGCCAAGCCGGCTGCGGCCGGCGGCAAAGCAGCGCACCGCGCGAAGCCGGCTTCGGCGAAGCCGGCGGCGCCGGTCGATCCGGTCATCGTTGCGATCGGCAAACTGCAGCGCAAGTTTCCGCGTGCGTTCCCGAAGAATCCGGCCCCCAAAGTGCCGCTCAAGGTCGGTATCTGGGACGACCTCGCACGTGAAGCACAGGCCGTCGGGCTCAACGAAGCCGAACTGCGTGAAGCGATGTCGACGTGGTGCCGTGGCAACCGTTACTGGTCGTGCCTCGTCGAAGACGCCGTGCGGGTCGATCTGCAGGGTAACGAAGCAGGGCGTGTCACGCACGACGACGCAGCGCGGGCGCGCCGGCTGAAGGCACGCCGCCCCGGCAAGGGCGCGGCACAGGCGGCCAAAGGCGCGCAGCAGCAGCCGAAGGCCGAACAGCCGGCCGAGGCCGCCGCCGAGCCGCAACCGGCCAACGTGGAAGCGCAAGCCGACGCAGCGCCGCGGGTCGAGCAGCAAACGGCTGGAAACGCGTAATCCGCACCGCGCCGCTGCATATCGCACGGCGCAGTCCCGCAGGCACATCGCCCGCGGTGAATGACACGACGGGCTGACCTGCCTCGACCGAGGCAGGTCAGGACTGCTCCCACCGGTGCTCGACGTGCCGGGCTCTTACCTGTCCCACCTCGAACAGACCACGCGACCGGACGAAGAAAGTTCGCCGATCGACGCTGCACGCGCGTTGTTTCGATTGTGTCGTTTGCGCATGGACGGTACGCATGCCCCGAATACGGCAACGCGTCGTTCAATTAATTCGTTTTCCTAACATAGAGGCATGCTGAAACCACCGAAGGGCGCGTGGACGTTCGCGTCCGGTCATCGTGACATGATGACGCGCGATAATCTCGCCGAGGCCGTCAGGTCGCGCGCAAGCTGGCCGCCTGCGATGCAGCTTGCATTGCGAAAGGTACGACAAGCCCACCGCGACGCGACCCGCTGCGACAGCCGGCGTCCTTCAACGTCAATTCAAACCGGATCATGCACTCGAGACATTCCGCGATTCTCGTCGCGCTCACCGCTGCCGCGCTGTTCGGCGCCGCGACACCGCTCGCCAAGGCGCTGATCGGCGCGATGTCGCCGTTCATGGTCGCCGGCCTGTTCTATCTCGGCAGCGGCATCGGGCTCGGTATGGGTATCCTGCTTCGCCGCCTGCACAACCGGCATGCGCCGACCGCAGGCGCCGCGCCGCTGCAGCGTGCAGACCTGCCTTGGCTGGCCGGCGCGATTGCGGCGGGCGGGGTGGCCGGCCCGGCTTTGCTGATGCTCGGGCTGTCGAGCACGCCAGCAGCGACGAGCGCGTTGCTGCTCAATCTCGAGGGCGTGCTGACGGCTGTCATCGCGTGGGTCGTGTTTCGCGAGAACGTGGATTCGCAGGTGTTCCTCGGGATGGTCGCGATCGTCGCCGGCGGCACGCTGCTGTCGTGGACGCCGGGCCAGGCCGGCGTGCCGGTCGGCGCGTTGCTGATCGTCGGCGCATGCCTGTGCTGGGCGGTCGACAACAACCTGACCCGCAAGGTGGCCGCGAACGACGCGATGGTCATCGCGTGCGCGAAGGGGCTGATCGCCGGACCCGTGAACATCGGCATCGCGCTGGCGACCGGCGCGACGCTGCCGGCTGTCCCGGTCACGGCTGCCGCGATGCTGACGGGGCTCGGCGGCTTCGGGATCAGCCTCGTGCTGTTCGTCGTCGCACTGCGTCATCTCGGCAGCGCGCGCACGGGCGCCTATTTCTCGATCGCGCCGCTGTTCGGCGTCGTGCTGTCGCTGCTGATCTGGCCCGCGCTGCCGCCCGCGACGTTCTGGATCGCGGCCGTGCTGATGGCGCTCGGCATCTGGCTGCACGTTCGCGAACGACATGAACACACGCACACGCACGAGCAGCTCGAGCACACGCATCGGCATCGGCACGACGAACACCACCAGCATGCACACGATTTTGCGTACGACGGCAACGAACCGCACACGCATCCGCACGTGCATCTGCCGATCACGCACAGCCATGCGCATTTTCCGGACATTCATCACCGGCACCGGCATTGACCGCGTCATGAACAGCAGGCGATACGGTTTGCAAGGTAACCGTTTATGGGGCGTGCGTTGCATCGCGCGCGCATCGGTTTGCAGCACCGCCCGAGCGCGACCGCAACAGCGGGTGCGAGCCTAGTCTTCAGTCTGGATCAACCGGATCAGCGAACCGTCCGGATCGATCAGTGCGCCGACCGTGCCGCCCCAGGCTTCGCGAGTCGGCCGGTGCGCGCGTGGCCAGCCGGTCGCCTGCTCCGGAATGCCGGCTGCGAGCACGTCGTCGAAGAACCTGCCGACGTCCGCGAGCCGGAAGCAGCAACTGAACCAGCTCGTCGCCGGATCGAGTTCGGGGTGCGGAAAGAATTCCAGCAACAGGTCTCCGCGCTTGAGGATCATCCAGCCGTCATCGAGCCAGGTCTCGGCGAACCCCAGTTTTTCGTAGAACCGGGACGTGATTTCGAAATCGCGCGACGGCAGGTTGGGGCTTGCAATGTCGGTCATGGCGGGTTCTCCGGATGGCGACGCGGCGACTCGAATGAGCAGCCCGCCCGCCGCGGTGGTTATCGCGCGTGAGGAAAGCAAAAGCCGAAATCCTCGCAGCCCGGGCACCCGGGGGCAGGGCCCGGCGGCACATCGAGCGAGGCGGCCACTTCCTGTGCGAGGAATTTCTTCCAGCGCAGGTGAGCGATGTTGCGCGCGGCAAGCGCGGGGAAATAGCGATCGAGCATCGCGGATACCGCGTCGCGCCCGTCGAGCCCGAGATCGCGCCACAGATGATCGGGGCGCAGGCAGGCGTGCGCGATGATCGACGCGAGACAGCCGGCGTCGTCGCGGTCGGCGGCGGGATTCGCGTTGTTCATCAGCCGCGTGTGCAGCGTTGCGACGAACGCCGCGTGAGTGGATGGCAGCACTGCCATCGCGGCCGTTGGCGCGAGCGCCGCGACATCGGCCGCAGGCAGGTGCGGAAACTGCCGCGTCAGCAGGCCGGCCAATTGACGACGAGACAGGCCGAGCAGCCCGAGTTCATCACGGCGCGCGCATGCCGCAACGAGTGCGCCGAACAGGCGTGCATCGGGTGTGTCGGCACTGGCCGTCGCGGACAGCAACGACTGCAGCGCTCGTTGCCGAGCGTGATCGAACGCGGTTGTCATCGCACGCATCCCACCGGCAGCCGCACGGCGCGATTCGCGTGAATGCGCCGTGCGAAACGGATCGCCATCGCGATCGTCATCCGTTCACTCGACGCCGACGATCACGCTCGATGCCTTGAAGATCGCGGACGCAGCCGTGCCGCTCGCGAGGCCGAGGCGATCGACGCTGTCGTTGGTGACGATCGCGACGATCTCGGCGCCGCCCGCGGCCTTGATCACGACTTCCGAATTGACCGCGCCGTTCGCGACCGACGATACGGTGCCCGCGACGCAGTTGCGGGCCGACACCTTGCTGCTGTCGACGTCGACCATCACGATCACCGACGACGCCTTCACGAGCGCGAATGCCTTCGAGCCGGCCGCGAGGCCCAGCGAAGCCGCGCTGCCGTGGGTGATCACGGCGACGATGTCGAGGCCGTCCTGCGTGCGGAGCGTGATTTCGTCGTTGACGGCACCGGTCTTGACGGTGCTGACCTGGCCGGCGAAATGGTTGCGGGCGCTGGTTCGCATGGTGGATCTCCGGAAAATGAGCCGCCCGGCGGGCGGTGGGTAAAGACGGGAAATTGCGGACGAGTTTACCTTCAATGCCGGCGAAATGCGGCTCGGGTTTCCGATGCCCGGCATTCCGGTTGCGAACGGTCGCTCGATTGCCCGGCGGGCATTCGCCGGAAGCTTCCGGCCAGCCCCCGGGCGGCCTCGCGCGCAGCGCCCGGCGAGTCGCGCGGCGGCGTCACGGTCGCCCCGCAATCCATGCTGCGCTGCGGCCCGCGCGCCTAGCTGCGCTTCGATGCGCTGCGCGGCGCCGCGGCCTGACGCGAAGCCGTCTTGCGGGCCGGGGTGGCTCGCGTCTCGCCCAGCGCGACGAGTGCATCGGTCAGTTGCGCCATGTGTTTCGTCATCGATCTCGGGTCGCCGGACTGCAACGAGACGAACGCGCCGTCGAAACCCATCATGCCGAAGTACGCGAGATCGTCCGCGGCGGCGGCGGTCATCCCCTTGCCATCCTGGCCGAACGCGTTGCGAATCATTTCGCGCATATAGTCGCGACCTTCATTCCGCACATCGACGACGGTCTGCATCGCTTCCGGCTCCGCCGCCTCGTTGCTCATGACCATCACGAACAGCAGGCGCAGGAAATTCTCGCGATGCAGGAAGACCTCGCCGGTCTTCTGCAGATACCAGCCCAGCCGCTCGCGCGGCGTGCCGTCGGGCGGGTTCGCGTGCGCATTGCGCATCGCATCGAAAAACCCCCGCGCGCCTTGCGCCATCACTTCCGCGAGCAATCCGGCCTTGGAGCCGAAGTGATGGTAGATCGCGCTCTTCGGGATGCCGGTCGCTTCGACCAGCGCAGACATCGATGTGCCGGCATAGCCATAGGCCGACATGACACGAGCCGCCGCGTCGAGGATTTCCTGGCGTGATTTCTGACCGCGCCGGTTACCGATTTGTTGTGGATTGTCCATGGCAAAAGTATACGCCTCCCAATTATTGTACCGATCGGTCCAATACGCGTTTTCCCTAGATTTTCAGTATTGGACCTATCGGTACAATTCTCCCATCGAAGGCGTGGACCGTCACACCACGTGACGAACGCACTACAGGAGAAGGAGACACCCCATGACTCACGAGTACGACGCCGACGTTGCGATCGTTGGCTATGGTCCGACCGGCGTCATCGCCGCGCTCACGCTGGCCCGGCACGGCATTTCCTGCGTGGCGTTCGAACGGCATCGCGAGATCTACCCACGGGCGCGGGCGGTGACGGTCAACGACTGGACGATGCGGATCTTCCAGAATCTCGGCGTCGACGAAGCGGTGCTGAAACACATCGATCCGCAACGTGCTCTGCGCTGGATGCGCTACGACGGTACCGAGATCATGCGCATCGAACACCCGCCGTCGACGCTCGGCATCAAGCCGCGCTTCTTCAACATTTATCAGCCGACGATGGAAGCGGCCTTGCGCGAGTGCGCGGCGAAGTACGAGCGCGAGATCGACGTGCGCTACGGCTTCGAGGTGATCTCGCTGACGCAGGACGACGCGGGCGTCACCGTGCGTACGAGAAATACGGCGACCGGCGAAACGAATGACACGCGTGTGCGCTACGTGATCGGATGCGACGGCGGGAGCAGCGCGACGCGCGGCATGCTGGGCATCAAGCTGCTCGGCGATACGCTGGACGTGCAGTGGATCGTGATCGATTGCCGCGTGAAGCGCTGGTGGCCGGATCGCAACCTGCTGACCTTCTGGTCCGACAAGGAGCGGCCCGTGGTCGATATCGCGCTGTCCGGCGGCAATCATCGCTGGGAGCTGCCGCTCAAGCCCGGCGAAAGCGAAGCCGATTTCGCGACCCACGAGCAGGTCTGGCCGCTGCTGAAGGCGCTTGGCGTAAGCGAGGACGACGTCGAGATCCATCAGTATGCGTTCTACCGGCATCACACGCGCATGGCCGATACGTGGCGTGCCGGCCGCGCGTTTCTCGCAGGCGACGCCGCGCACCTGATGCCGCCATGGGCCGGCGCGGGCATGCAGACCGGCATGCGCGATGCCTTCGACCTCGGCTGGAAACTTTCTGGTGTGCTGAACGGTACGTTGTCCGAAGATTTTCTCGATACCTACGAGACGGAACGCCGGCCGAACGCGACGTTCTACACGCAGCTTGCCGTTCAACTCGGCCGCATCATCAAGCAGGAACTGTCGGAGGACGAGCAGGCAGCCCTTGCCGCGCCGCCCTGCCCGGACGCGCCTGAACCACCGTTGATTGCGCCGCCCGTGCTCGCGGCCGGATGGCTGCGCGGCCCGCTCGGCGATGAGAGCGTCGTCGGCCGGATGGTGCCGCAGCCGGTGGTGGGTGACAACCGCGGCGCGATGGCGCGGCTGGACGACCTGCTGGGTGACGGCTTCGTACTCCTTGGCGACGACGTCGATCCGGCCAGCCTGCTCAGCGCCGACGAAAAGGCGGCGTGGGACCGGCTGGGCGCGCGCTACATCGCCGTGCGCCAGCAAGATGAACATACGCAGGGGCCCGACGAATTCGTCGATCTCGACGGCGTGCTGCAGCCGTGGATGCGCAAGTTCGGCGCGCGCGCGGTCGCGCTGCGCCCGGACCGGTTCGTCGCGGCCGCCGACGTGAGCGGTCTCGCCGTACCCGATCGCACCGTCAGCCGATGCGGGACGAATCAATGAAGGAGAGCAGGATGAGTACAGTGACGGAACTCGGATACGTCGGCATCGAGGCAAGCGATCTTGCCGCGTGGGAACGCTTCGCGACCGGCCTGCTCGGCATGCAGGTCGGCAGCCGCTCCGACGACATGCTGGGCTTGCGGATGGACGGCGCGGCGCATCGCTGGATCGTCGTTCGGGGCGGGGCCGACGATCTCGCATTCACCGGCTTCGGTTGCGAGACGGACGCGGATCTCGATGCGATCGTCGGCCGGCTGCGCGCGGCCGGCAACGAAGTCGTCGAGGGTGATGATCAGTTGTGCACGCAACGGTCGGTTCGCCGCCTCGCCGTGACGACCGATCCGCTGGGCAACCGCGTCGAACTATATGTCGGGCTGGCCGCCGCCGATACGCCATTCGAGTCCCCGCAACGCGTGTCGCGCTTCGTTACCGGCGGAATCGGCGCGGGCCACCAGGTGCTGATCGAGAACGGCGCGGACCGTCGTGTGCTCGTCGACTGGTACGGGCTGCTCGGCTTTCGCACGACGGACGTCATCGACGAGGAGGTGGCGCCCGGCATCGTGGCCAGCGTGGCGTTCCTGCGCTGCAACCCGCGTCACCACTCGGTCGCGTTCGCGAACATGCCGTTCGGCAAGCGCATGCATCACTTCATGATCGAGGCCGCCGAGCTCGGCGACGTCGGGCTCGCGCATGACCGCTGCCTCGAAGCGAAGCAGCCGCTCGAGATGAGCCTCGGCATGCACCCCAACGACCGGATGTTCAGTTTCTACGTGCGTACGCCGTCGGGCTTCAACGTCGAGTTCGGTTGGGGCGGGCTCGTCATCGACGAATCCAGCTGGGAAGTTCAGCACCTGGACCGGCTCAGTACCTGGGGGCACCGCCCTCCGCACGTCGTTGCGGACCTGCTGCGCGGCTGACGCCGCGCGCTCCGGCGCGACACACCTCAATCACTTTCGGGAAGGAAACCATCATGGCGCTTACCCAGGCTCAGACCAGCCGCACCGTCAAGACGCGGGACTGGCAACTTCATTACCACGAGGCCGGCAGCGGTCATCCGGTGATCCTGCTGCACGGCAGCGGCCCGGGCGCGACGGGATGGAGCAACTTCAGCGGCAATATCGACGCACTCGCGAAGCAGTTCCATGTGTACGCCGTCGACATGCCCGGCTGGGGGCAATCGGATCCGGCGACGGTCGAGCAGCTCGACCACGTCGACGCGGCGATCCAGTTCATGGATGCGCTGGGCATCGAGCGGGCCGCATTCGTCGGCAATTCGATGGGTGGCCAGACGTCGCTGCGGCTCGCGACCGAGCATCCGGAACGCATCACGCACCTCGTGACGATGGGGCCGCCGGTCGGGCGCATGCCGACGCTGTTCGGCGCGGGCGACGGCCCGTCCGAAGGGCTCAAGGTACTGATCCAGGCGTACCGCGATCCGTCGCCGGAGCACATGCGCCGGCTGGTGGAGATCATGGTGTACGACAAGGCGCGCTTCGCGACAGCGGAACTGTGCCAGGCCCGATCGGACGCCGCGCTGCTGCGCCCCGAGCACCTGAGCAACTACGTGGCGGGGCTGCCGGCCGGCGCGCCGCTGCCGAAGTGGGTGAAGCCCGAGCTGCTGCCCGCGATCAAGACGCCCACGCTGCTGATCCACGGCCGCGACGATCGCGTGGTGTCGTTCGAGACGTCGCTGTATCTGCTCGCGAACATTCCGGATTCGCGTCTCGTGCTCCTGAACCGCTGCGGGCACTGGGCAATGATCGAGCATCCGGACGAGTTCAACCGCCTGGTCGCCGATTTCATCGGGAACGCGTGATGGGTATGCGCGATTCCAGTCCACCACCGACCGAGTGCGGGAGAACCTTGAAGATACCGGATTCCGAAGTCATCGACACGCTGGCCGCGCGCCTTCGCCACGCGGAGGCGCAATGCAGGGCGACCGAACCGGTGCGCGCCGAGATCGCAGCGGACGACGGTGCGGTCGCATATGCGGTGCAGCAAGCCAACGTCGACCTGCGGGTCCGCAACGGCGAGCGCATCGTGGGGCGCAAGATCGGCCTGACGTCACTCGCGGTGCAGCGGCAGCTCGGCGTGGACCAGCCCGATTTCGGCACGCTGTTCGCGTCGATGGCGGCCGGCGATGCCGAACCGATGCGACTGTCGCAGCTGATCCAGCCGAAGGTCGAAGCGGAGATCGCACTCGTGCTCGAGCACGACCTCGTGCACGAGAAGCACACGTTCGCCGACCTGCAGCGTGCGTGCGCGTATGCGCTTGCGGCGATCGAGATCGTCGACAGCCGGATTGCCGACTGGGACATCCGCTTCGTCGACACCGTCGCGGACAACGCATCGAGCGCGCGCTTCGTGCTCGGCAGCCGGCCCGTGCCGCTGAAGGACGTCGATCTCGCGGGCTGCGAGATGACGCTGTCCTTGGACGGCAACGTGCTGTCCCGCGGCAACGGCGCCGCCTGCCTCGGCAATCCGCTGAACGCGGCCGCGTGGCTCGCCGACCGCATGGTGTGGCTCGGCACGCCGCTGCGTGCGGGCGACGTGATCTTGACCGGCGCGCTCGGGCCGATGGTCGCCGTCCGGGCGGCGGGCACGTTCGTCGCGGAGGTTGCCGGCCTCGGCAGCGTGCGCGCGACTTTCATCGATTGAGGACTTTCATGAGCCATCCGAAACTCAAGGCCGCGATCATCGGCTCGGGCAACATCGGCACCGACCTGATGATCAAGATCATGCGGCATGCGCGGCATCTCGACGTTGCCGCGATGATCGGCATCGACCCGGCGTCCGACGGCCTCGCGCGGGCGGCGCGCTTGGGCGTCGCGACGACGCACGAAGGCGTCGAGGGCCTGGCGCGATTGCCGGTGTTCGACGATATCGACTTCGTGTTCGATGCGACGTCGGCCGGCGCGCACGTGAAGAACGACGCATTCCTGCGCACGCTGAAGCCTGGCATTCGCTGCGTCGACCTGACACCCGCGGCGATCGGCCCGTACTGCGTGCCGGTCGTCAATCTCGATGCGCATCTCGACGCACCGAACGTGAACATGGTCACGTGCGGCGGCCAGGCGACGATTCCGATGGTCGCGGCCGTATCGCGCGTCGCGAAGGCGCACTACGCGGAGATCGTCGCGTCGATCAGCAGCAAGTCGGCCGGGCCCGGCACCCGCGCGAACATCGACGAATTCACCGAGACGACGTCGAAGGCGATCGAGGCGGTGGGCGGCGCGGCGCACGGCAAGGCCATCATCATCCTGAATCCGGCCGAGCCGCCGATGATGATGCGCGACACCGTCTATGTGCTGTCGGAGTTGGCCGACGAAGCGCGGATCGCCGCGTCGGTGGACGAGATGGCCCGCGCGGTACAGGCATACGTGCCGGGTTATCGACTGAAGCAGGCGGTGCAGTTCGACGTGATCCCGGCATCCGCACCGCTCAACATACCGGGCCTCGGCCGCATGAGCGGGCTGAAGACGTCGATCTTCATCGAGGTCGAGGGCGCGGCGCACTACCTGCCGGCGTATGCGGGCAATCTCGACATCATGACGTCCGCCGCGCTCGCGACCGCCGAGCGCATGGCGCAGTCGCTGCAGCGCGCGAGCGCGTAACAGGGCCTTCATCATGAGCAAGAAACTTTACATCTCCGACGTCACGTTGCGCGACGGCATGCATGCGATCCGGCATCGGTATTCGGTCGACGACGTGCAGGCGATCGCCCGCGCGCTCGATGCCGCGAAGGTCGACAGCATCGAGGTCGCACACGGCGACGGCCTGCAAGGATCGAGCTTCAACTACGGGTTCGGTGCGCATGGCGATCCTGAATGGATCGCGGCCGCGGCGGACGTCGTCATGCAGGCGAAGATCGCGACGCTGCTGATTCCTGGCATCGGTACGATCCACGACCTGCAAGCCGCATACGATGCGGGCGCACGCGTCGTGCGTGTCGCGACGCACTGCACCGAGGCCGATATCTCGAAGCAGCACATCGAGCATGCGCGCGCACTCGGCATGGACACGGTCGGCTTCCTGATGATGAGCCACATGACGGCGCCGGACCGGCTGGCCGTCGAGGCGAAGAAAATGGAAAGCTACGGCGCGACCTGCATCTATGTGGTCGATTCCGGCGGCGCGATGAACATGAACGACGTACGCGACCGCTTTCGCGCGATCAAGGCCGTGCTGAATCCCGACACGCAGACGGGCATGCATGCGCACCACAACCTGAGCCTCGGCGTCGCGAACTCGATCGTCGCCGTCGAGGAAGGCTGCGACCGGATCGATGCGAGTCTGGCCGGCATGGGGGCAGGTGCCGGCAATGCGCCGCTCGAAGTGTTCGTCGCGGCGGCCGAGCGACTGGGCTGGCATCACGGCACGGACCTGCACCTGTTGATGGATGCGGCCGACGATATCGTGCGCCCGTTGCAGGATCGGCCGGTTCGCGTGGATCGCGAGACGCTCGCGCTCGGCTATGCCGGCGTCTATTCGAGCTTCCTTCGCCACGCGGAAGCGGCGGCGCGGAAGTACGGGCTGAAGGCGGTCGATATTCTCGTCGAGCTCGGCAAGCGGCGGATGGTCGGCGGGCAGGAGGACATGATCGTCGACGTCGCGCTGGATCTACTCGATTCGCGTTCCACAGCGCAATAGCGGTTCGATCGGCAGGAGGCGTGCCTGTCCGGGCAGGACAGGCACCGCCGGCAAGGGCGGAATTCGTTTCACGCGAGCCGGCACGCATCGTTTCGATGCGGCAGCACGAAAACAATAATCAATATAACTAAATAAACCGGAAATCAGGTCAATGGAGACGAGCAATGAAAAAGGTGGTCTGGGTGGGAATCGCGCTGGGCGCTGCGGCATGCGCGCACGACGCGCAGGCGGGAACGGGTAGCAGCGTCACGCTGTATGGCTTTCTGGATGCGGGCATCACCTACGTCAGCAATTCGGGTGGGCACGGCAACCTGAAGTTCGACGACGGCATCATGGCGCCCAATCTGCTGGGTATCAGGGGAGACGAGGATCTCGGTGGCGGCACGCACGCGGTCTTCGATCTCGTCAGCCAGATCGCGGTCGGCACGGGGGCGATCCAGCCGCCCGGCAAAGGCCTGTTCGGGCGCAACGCATGGGTCGGGTTGACCGACAATCGGTTCGGGTCGATCAAGTTCGGCAACCAGTACGACTTCATGATCGACGCGCTGTTTTTCGGGCGTACCGATGCGGCGTTTGCGGTCGGCGGCCTGTACGGTTTTCGCGCGGGCCCGTTCCAGAAGATCGCGCTTCCGTACAACCCGCCTTACGCGGCGCAGTTCGACTGGGACCGGATGTCCGGCCAGACGGTGACGAACTCGGTCAAGTATCAGTCGCCGTCTATCGCCGGTTTCCGGATGGGCGCGATGGTTGGATTCGGTGGCGTGCCCGGATCGCTGGGTAGTGGAAACAGCGTCAGCGCCGGCCTGAATTACGATCATGGCGCATTCGGCGCCGCCGCCGCGTTCACCGAGGTCAAGTATCTGCAGCCGGGAGGGCCGCAAGTCGGCATCCGCAACTGGGGCGTCGGCGCGCGCTACGATTTCGGCCAGCTCGCGATGAACGCGCTCGTCACGACCGTGCGAAACGGCGCGAACGGCGGGGCGATTGCCCAGGGCCAACTGGGGGCGACGTTCCTCGTCACGCCCGCGCTGCAGCTCGGCGCGAGCTACCTGTACATGAAGGGCAACGCGTACCTCGAGAACCATCACGCGCATCAGCTGAGCGCGTCGGTGGACTACTTTCTGTCCAAGCGGACCACCGTGTACGCGGTCGCCGTGTACCAGCGCGCGAACGCCGACGCGCAGGCACTCGTCAGCGGCATCATCGACCCGAACGGCACCGCCAGCGGCCCGAATCAGCTGCTGGCGCGTGTCGGGGTGCAGACGCGCTTCTAGGTTTTCGTCGGCAGGTTATTCGGCTACGGTGACGGCGGCCGAGGCTGCCGACGCGCCGCTTGCCGGCGCCGGCTTCGACGTCTGTTTTGCCGCATCGGGCGCCGCATCGTCATCCCACCCGCCGCCGAGCGCGAGGAAGAGCCGCACCTGGTCGGTCGCGACCTGGCCTTCGGCGGTTGCCACCTGCGCCTGCGCGCTCGTCAGCGTGCGCGTCGCGTCGAGATCGGAGATGAACGACTCGCGGCCGGCCAGATAGAGGCGATGCGTTTCGTCGGCGGAATTGCGGGCCGATTCGTAGGCCGTGCGCAGCGCTTCCGTGCGCTGCACGTCGGCCGCATAGGTCGCGAGGCTCGACTGCGTTTCGCGCAGCGCGTTCAGCACGACGCCGTCGAAATGCGCGAGCGCGCCGCCCGTCGCGGCTTCGGCCTCGCGTACGCGCGCACGCTGGCCGTTGACCGGGAACGACCAGCTGATCAGCGGGCCGAACGACCAGCGATTCGTCGTGGACGAGAACAGGTCGGCGGCGACACCGACCGAGCCGGCCGACGCGCCGATGCTGATCGACGGATACAGCGCGGCGGTCGCCACGCCGATGCGTGCGGTCGCGGCCGCGAGTTGCCGCTCGGCTGCGCGCACGTCGGGGCGGCGGCGCAGCAGCGCGGCGCCGTCACCGATCGGAATCGGCTGGCGCAGCTTCGGCAGGCGCTCGCATTCGGCAACGGCCTTCGGCAGGTCGGCGGGCGAGCGCGCAAGCAGCGCGGCGAGTTGATATTGCGCGACCTTGCGGCGGCCTTCGAAGCGCGGGATATCGGCGGCGAGGGTACGCACCTGCGTCACGCCGCGCGTCACGTCGGTCTGGTTGCCGCGCCCGGCATCGCGCAGCCGCTGCGACAGCGCGACGCGCTGCTTCTGCAGCGCGAGCGACTGCTTCGCGACAGCCAGCTCGTCGCCGGCCGAACACGATTCGACGTATGCGCGCACGACGTCGGCGACGACCGTGATGCGCGCCAGGTCGCCTGCGGCGCGGACGGCCTCGCTGTCCGCGCGCGCGGCTTCGACGCCGCGCCGCAGCTTGCCGAACAGGTCGATCTCATACGACACGTTGATGCCGACCGTACCTTCGTTGACGACCGGCAGCTTGTTCTCGAGCAGGTATTGCTCGGCCGATTCCTGGGCGCGCTGCACGGCGGCTTCCGCGCGGCCAGAGAAGCCGCCCTGCTGGCTTGCGACTTCCAGCGCCGCGCGCGAGCGCGCGAGGTTGGCCGCGGCGACGCGCAGGTCGGTGTTCGACTTCAATGCATCGCGCACGAGCCCGTTGAGCACGGGATCGTCGTAGAGCTGCCACCAGTTGCCGGGCACGGCGTCGCGCGACACGAGCGTGCCGTTTGCATCGTCGAGCGCATGGTTCGCGAGCGGCGCATTCACGTACGCCTGCTGCGGCAGCGTGTAATCGGGGCCGACGGACTTGCACGCGCCGAGTGCGAGCGCAAGCGGCGCGAGCGTCGCGGCGAGGCGCAGACCGTGCCGCTTCATTGCGATGCTCCTGCCGCGCTGGCGGCCGTGCCGGAAGCCGTCGATACCGGCGCGACGGCCGCCGAAGTGCCGGCCGCCGCCGACGCGCCGGCCGCCGGCTTCGCGTTGTCGTTGCGGCGCGTGTCGGCGTCGCGCATCGAGACGGTCGCGGTCCGGCCCGCGATCATCCGGAAATCGTCGGGCACTTCGTCGAGCACGACGCGCACCGGCACGCGCTGCGCGAGCCGCACCCAGCTGAATGCCGGGTTCACGTTCGGCAGCAGGTTCGCGCCCTGCGTGCGGTCGCGATCCTCGATCGCGGCGACGATGCTCTGCACGTGGCCGCGCAGCGCATGCGGCTCGCCCATCACGATGATGTCGACCGGCTGGCCGATGTGGATGCCGCGCAGCTTGGTTTCCTCGAAGTAGCCGTCGACGCGGAACGAATTGCGGTCGACGACCGACAGCACCGCGCGGCCGGCCGGCACGTATTCGCCGACGCGCGGCGCGCGGTCGTTCAGGTAGCCGTCCACGGGACTGACGATCGTCGTGCGCTGCAGGTTCAGCTTCGCGGTGTCGAGCGACACCTGCGCATCGGCGACGGCGGCTTCGCCCTGTTCGACGCGCGTGCGGCTTTCCTCGACCTGTTCGCTCGCGACCAGGTTGCCGAGCTGCAGGTTGCGGGCGTACTCGCGCTTCGCCTGCGCGAGCGTCGCGCGACGCTGCGCGAGCGTGGCTTCGGCGAGCCGTTCCGCGAGCGCGTAGCGCGCCTGGTCGATCACGAACAGCACCTGGCCGCGCTTGACCTCCTGGTTGTCGGCGACCTGCACCGACGTGATGAGGCCCGCCACGTCCGGCGCGACCTGGATCACGTCGGCGCGCACGTGACCGTCGCGGGTCCACGGCGAGAACATGTAGTAGTTGACGATGCGCCACAGCACGATGGCCGCCACGACGACGACGATCAGGGTGAGCAGGATTTGCCCTGCCGAGAGCCAGGTTTTTTTCACGTTAGGTAGCCACGAGATGGTGGGACACGATCACGACGGCGGCAAACACGAATACGTAGATGCCGAGGTCGAAGATCGAACGGTGCCAGACGAGGCGGTAGAAGCCGACGCGCTCGAGCACGGCGCGCACGACGATGTTGATCAGGTAGGCGATCAGCATCAGCACGAGCGGGGCCGGCACGAATACGCCGAAGATGTCGATTTCGCCGATCATGGTCGCGGTCGGAAAGACGGATGGGAAAGCGGGATCATGCGCGTGCTCCGTCCGGCGCCTGCGGCGGCTGCCCGGCCGCGGCCGGATACAGCGACAGGCGCAGGCCGACGAGCGCGTGCAGCGTGTCGCGCAGCCGGCGATGCATGGCGGGCGTGGCCGGTGCGGTGGGCGCGGCGGGCGCCGTGCCGTCGTCGGCCGGCGCGGCGCCCGGCAGGTTGCGGACCGCGACGCGTTGCAGCGCGTCGTCGATCGTCGCGAGCAGCGCGGGCGGCGCCGGCTGGCGCGCGTTCGCGGCGGCGCAGCGTTCGTAGTGGTCGGTGACGCCGGCCAGCACGCGATCGATTGCATCGGGCACGTCGCCGGACAGCCGGCGGCGCGAGCGGCGCAGGTCGAGCGCATTGAGCGCGATGCGCAGGTCGCGGAAGCTTTCGATCGACGGGTGGCGATGATCGTCGGACGCGCCGAGGCGCGGCAGCAGATGCGTGACGCGGTCGAGCATCCGCGATGCGTGGTTGCGCTGGTCGTCGAGCGGTTGCGTCGACGCGGAGCGCGCGACATCTTCCCAGCCCGAGCGCAGCAGGCGCCGCACCGCGAGTTCCGCACCGAACGGCCGCGTCGCACGCGTCCATACATACGCGAACAACAACCCGGCGACGCCCGCGAGGTTGCTGTTCAGGAACACGAAGAAATCGGCGTCGTACGCACCCTGGATGCTGATGAAGGTGGCCGTGTTCACGGCGACGAGCATCGTCACCATGTTGAACTGCGGGCGCGGCAGCAGCGTGCCGATCAGGATGAACGGGCCCGCGAACATCACGACGAGCATCGCGAAATCGTGCACGTGCGGCAGCACGACGAACAGGTACAGGCCCGCAAACACGACGCTCGCGGTCGTCGCGAGGAAGAACTTGAACACCAGCGGCGCCGGCTCGTCGAGCGCGGCGAAGAAGCTGCACGAGACGGCCACGAGCGTGACGGCCGCGGCGCCGTCGTGCCAGCCGGACGCGATCCACAGCCAGCTCGCGAACACGATCGCGGCGGCGACGGTCAGCGTCGAGAACAGCATCATTCCGCGATCGAAGAAGCGTTCGGTGCCGCCGAGCCGCCAGTGCCGGTAGCGCGGCTGCCAGACGCCCGCTTCGTTGCCGATCAGCGCGCGCAGCGAGCGGCAGTCCTGCCAGATGTCGATGACCTGGCGCAGCCGCCACAGCGCGTTCGACAGCAGCGCACCGTCCCAACTCGAGAGCGCGTCGTCGCCCGGCTGCAGCGCGGCGATGCGTTCGCGCAGGCGTTCCGCGACCGGGTCGTCGGCCATGTCGCCATCGGAGCCGGCCCGCACGGCCGGCAGCGGCGCGTCGAACCACTTCGCGGCATCGGCGAGCAGCTCGTCGAGCCCGGCCGGCCGGATGTGCAGGTCGCGCATCAGCGCGATCAACGGATCGGCGAGCGACGACATCAGCGGCAGGAACAGCTGCATCCGGCCCGCGAGCGCCTGTGCCCGCGCGAGGATGCGCGGGTGCGCATGGTCGTAGCTCAGCTGGCTCAGCAGGAATTCGAGGCCCGTGATGGTCGCCGCGAGGCGTTGCCGGCACGCGGACAGCGCCTTGCCGGCGATGTGCCCGGACAGCGTCTCGCGGCCGTAGAACGCGGCATCCTTGAACCACGCGTCGGTGCGCTCGATCAGCGTCGGCGCGAGCCGGTTCGGGAAGATCGCGCTGCCCACCACGCTCGCGCACACGATGCCGAGCACGATCTCCTCGGTACGTGCGATTGCGACGTCGAACACGGTGGACGGATCGGTCACGGTCGGCAGCGCGACCAGCGGCATCGTGTAGCCGGCGAGCATGAACACATAGCTGCGCGCGGTGCGGTCGGAGATCGCGAGGTAGAGCAGCGTGCCGCACCAAGTGGCGACGATGATCGCGAACAGCAGCGGCGTCTCGACGAACGGCGGCACGAAGAAGATCGCGGCGGCCGCGCCGAGCGCGGTGCCGAGCGCGCGATACAGCGCCTTCGAGCGCGTCGCGCCGACGAACGGGTTCGACACGATGTAGACGCTCGCCATCGCCCAGTACGGGCGCGGCAACTGGAAATACAGGCCGAGATACAGCGCCAGCATCGACGCGGCGAACGTCTTGCCCGAGAACAGCCAGTCGCGAAGGCTCGGGTAGGTCATGACGCGGCGTCACCGGTATGGGAGGTGCGCGCGACGGGTGTGTGCGACTCGGCGGCATTGAATGCATCGAGCACGCGCAGCGTCGCTTCGAGATCGGCGCGCGTGACACCCTTGAGCACCTGCGCGCGCAGCACGCGCAGGTCTTCCTCCATCTTCGCGGTGACCGCGCGGCCGGCGGCCGTCAGCGAAATCGTCTTCGCGCGGCGGTCGTGCGGATCCTCGTCGCGGCGCGCGAGGCCGGCCGCGCACAGCTGGTCGAGCAGGCGCACGAGCGATGGCCCTTCGATGCCGACGTATTCGGCGAGCGTGCCCTGGCGCACGCCTTCGCCGAGGCGCCCGGCGATCAGCAGCGGCGTCGCGCAGGCCTCGGACACGTTGTACGTGGTCAGCACGCCGTCACTGGTGCGGCGCCACTTGCGCGCGGACAGCACGAGAAGGCTGCTGACGGCGAGGCGGAGGTCGTGCAGATTGGTCATGGGCGAGATGATAGGGGCAAATTAATTCGATAGCAAACTATCGTTTTTGTCACCCGGATGACACGTCGCACGCGGTTCGGCCCGCCCGTTTGAAGCAATTTAGGCGGCGTGCCGGGGATGGTCAAACTGTAAGGTTGTCGATGCGTCGTGCATGCGACGGCCGCGATCGAATGGTCAGATGAAAGTCGTCCGGCAGGGCTGTCCGGCGGGTCAGGCGGGCTCGAAGCCGGGGTTCGGGAAATCCGGCTTCGCGAAACGGCGCACTACGTGCATATTGGGGCCGTTGCAAGCCTTCCGGAGATTCCGCACGTGTCCACTTCATCCCCGCAGCCCTCTGGCCAGGCGTCGCTTGACGCGTGGCTCGGCAAGACCGAAACGCTCGGCGACGACATCACCGCGTTTCCGCTGAACGCGCTGGCCGCCACGCTCGACCGCCCGTCGCCCGGCGACGTCGTGCCGCCGATGTGGCACTGGCTCTATTTCCTGCCCGTCGCGCCGCTGGCCGAAGTCGGCCCCGATGGCCACCCGAAGCGCGGCGGCTTCCTGCCGCCCGTGCCGCTGCCGCGCCGCATGTGGGCCGGCGGCCGCCTGACATTCCATGCCCCGCTGCGCGCGGGGCGGCGCGCGACGCGCGAATCCACCATAGAGAACATCGAGGACAAGACGGGCCGCAGCGGCCGGCTCGTCTTCGTGACGGTGCAGCACCGGATCGAGTGTGACGGCGCGTTGTGCGTCGAGGAAGAGCACGACATCGTCTATCGCGATGCGCCGCAGCCGGGCACACCCGCGCCGAAGCCGATCGCCGCGCCGGCGGGCGAGACGTGGTCGCGCACGGTCACGGCCGACGCCGTGATGCTGTTCCGCTATTCGGCGCTGACCTTCAACGGTCACCGCATCCACTACGACCGCAGCTACGTGACGCAGGAGGAAGGCTATCCGGGGCTCGTCGTGCACGGCCCGCTGATCGCGACGCTGCTCGTCGATCTCGTGCACCGCGAGCGGCCCGACGCGACGCTGGCGAGCTTCGCGTTTCGCGCGGTGCGCCCGACGTTCGACGGGGAGCCGTTCACGCTGTGCGGCCAGCCTGCGGATGACGGCCGGACGATCGAGCTGTGGGCGAAGGATCGCGACGGCTGGCTGACGATGCAGGCCACCGCGACGCTTGCGTGACGGGCTCCGTTCCGGTCATCCGCGCGCGGCAGGATCCGTACGCGGGTGACCGTTGTCGCACGCAGCAAGCCGGCCGGACGCGCACTCGGCCAGCCCCGACGTTCGTCGGCAAACCCCTGTAAGCTGCTGGCAGGTCGCGTGCCGTTCGCCGGACCAGGCGATGCGCGGCCGGCTCTTCCCCCTTCCACGCATCGCATCAGGAGCAGGTATCTTGGCCACCTACATCGTGTTTACACGTGAAAGCATGCAGGACCAGCAGGAATTCGACCTCTACCAGAGCAAGGTCGGCGCAACGCTCGCCGGGCACCCGGTGAAGGTGCTCGCAGCCTACGGGCCGCAGGAAACGCTCGAGGGTGAAGGCCCGGAAGGCGTCGTGATCGTCGAGTTCCCGTCGAAGGAAGCCGCGCACGCGTGGTATCACGGCCCGGAATACCAGGCCGTCGCCCTGCACCGCTTCAAGGGCGCGCGCTATCGCGCCGTGCTGGTCGAAGGCGTCTGAGCGACGTGCATCGGGTGAGTCCGGCGGCGCGCCGCGACGCCGGACGCCCGGCCCGCCCATGAAACCATCGACTCCCGCCACCGCGCCCATTCGCCCGCCGATGGGCCGCGCCACGACCGTGCTGCTCGCGATCAGCGTCGCGCTTTATCTGGTCGCCATGTTCACCGCGCCGTTCCGCACCGGCGCGCCCGCTCCGCATCCATGGGCCGACGGCTGGCAGGTGCTGTTGACGGGCTGGATGGGCGTGCTCGTCGGTATCTATGCATGGCTCGCAAATCCGCTCGTGTTCGCTGCCTGGCTCCTGACCGCGAAGCGCTACCGCGCCCAGGCGGTCGTGCTGGCCGGTCTGGCGTTGCTGTTCGGGATAAGCTTCCTGTCGCAGCACCAGATTGCCGTCGACGAAGCAGGGAACGTCGAGCCCGTGCATCTCGACGCGATCGGCTACTGGTGCTGGCTCGCGAGCTTCGGCGTGGCGTCGGTTGGTGCGGCGTTGTTGCCCGGGCGGACGAAGACGGGCTGATTGATTGCGGACGCTTCGATGCGAATGTCGGCGGAGGTGAAGCCGACCGGCATTGCAATGATCCACGGCATCGGCACGTCACGCGCAATAGCGTCTTGCGTGCCGATGCATTGAAGGCGCACTGTCGCGCCTTCAACCTTCACCCTTTTACGCGATGTGCGGCTGCAACGCACGCAGCCAATACGACACCGCCACCGCCCCGCCGTCCGGCGTGCCGATCGCACGTTCGCCGAGATAGCTCGCGCGCCCGGCGCGCGGCGTCATGCGTGCGGTTTCCTGCGCGCCGTGCTCGGCGGCTTCGACTGCCGCGGCCCATGCGCTCGCGGGATCGCGATCGTTGTCGAGCGCGCGCTCGAATGCCGCGACGGCCGGTACCAGCGCATCGAGCATCGTCCGGTCGCCGGCATGCGCGCCGCCGAGTTCGCTGATCGAATCCACCGCTCCGCGGAATGCCGCGGCCCAGTCGCGCGCCGACGGCTCGGCGCTATCGGCCAGCCGGCGCGATGCGCGCAGCAGCGCGGTTGCATAGAACGGCCCCGAACTGCCGGCGATCGCGCGGCGCAACGCGGCGCCGAGCGCCGAGAGTGCGCCGGCCGGCGTGCCATATGCGGCTTCCGGCAGTGCAAGGATCGCCTGCGCGGCGCGCAGCATGCTCGCGCCGAGATCGCCGTCGCCGGCCGCCGCGTCGAGGTCCGTCAGCGTCTGCTCGTGATCGATCAGCGTCTGCGCGACTGCGTGCAGCGCCGGTCGCAGGCGCGCGGCCCACGCGCGGCCGGCCGGATCGAGCGGCGGCAGCGGCGCTTCCGGCACGGCGGCCGAGGCCACGCGGATCTGCGTATTCACCGCGCCGCCGCCCGGCCATGCGCGCGCCTGCGTCGGCGCGTCGAGCAGCACCGCGCGTTCGTCGTTCAGCCGCAGCACCGAGATCGAGCAGCCGGGCATGTTCAGCGCCGACAGGAACGTGCCGGCCCACGCACGCGCGACGACGATGCCGCGCCGGTGCAGGTTGTCGTGCGCGGCGCGCAGCACGATCGCGAGTTCCATGTCCGGCGTCGCGCCGAGGCCGTTGACGAACAGTGCGACGCGTTCGCCACGGTCGAGCACGAGATCGGCGACGATGCTCGACAGCAGCGTGTCGACCAGCGCATCGGCCGGCAGCGGCGCGCGGCGTTCGACGCCTTTCTCGCCATGGATGCCGAGACCGAGTTCGATCTCGTGATCGCCGAGGCTGAAGCCCGACTTGTCGGCGCCCGGGATCGTGCAGCCGTCGAGCGCGACGCCCATCGTGCCGAGTTCGGCCGCCGCGTCGCGCGCGATGGCCGCGACGCGAGCGAGCGGCAGCCCGCGCGCGGCGGCCGCGCCGGCGAGCTTGTGGATCAGCACGGTGCCGGCGATCCCGCGCCGCTGGCCGCGCTCGACGCGGCCGCGCAGCGACACGTCGTCGGCGACGATGACCGTCTCGACCGGAATGCCTTCGGCGCGCGCGAGTTCGGCGGCGAGCCCGAAATTGAGCCGGTCGCCCGTGTAGTTCTTCACGATCAGCAACGCGCCGTTCGGGCCGGCGCTCGCGCGGATCGCGGCGAGCACGGCGTCGGTGGACGGCGACGTGAACACTTCGCCGCAGACGGCTGCGCTCAACATCCCTTCGCCGACATAGCCGCCGTGTGCGGGCTCGTGGCCGCTGCCGCCGCCTGAGAGGATGGCGACGGGGCGCTGCGCGGGCTCGGGCAGCGGCTGGCGGACGAGCACGTGCTCGTCGCCGAGGATCGCGACATGCGGCGACTGCCGCGCGATGCCTTCCAGCATTTCTCGCACGACATCGGACGGGCGGTTGACAAGCTTTTTCATGGCGACGGGTTCCGGACAAGTGAACGAGGCTCGGCCGGGCCTGCACGGGCGCCGGACGGCCTTTCGTGTTGCGGAGGATCGTGCGGGCGCTGTCGCCGGGGGCGGGCGGTCATGTAATGGATGACCGTCCGCACGGGCGAAGCGACGCGCACGCTTCGCGCCACGATACATCAGGTTCGAACGTTGATGCGCGGCGTGCGGCGCACTCCCATCCATGTTGTGGGATGCGCGGCAAGAGATGCAAGTTCGGCTGCGGCGATATACGGCACATTACTCGCTATATCAACTTCGCTTCCGTGACAGCCGCGTACAGCGAACCGGTGAAGCATCGACTGAACCGAGGGAGAGTACTCGACCGATCAGAGGTGCGTCGGCTTGCCCGGCACGTTCAGCTTCCGTGTTTCTTCCTGTGCGCTCGAGTCAAGCGAAACAGTTCCGCTTGGTAGACGGCATCCTGAACCGCGTTGTGGTTTCCTTTTTGTGCGGGTCGTAGGTGGCCTGCCATGGCGCTCGAGCGTGTGTCTCTCCACGAGCACCCCGTCACAAAACCTCATTCCGAACTTCCATTCGAATCTCCACCTTTATCGCATCGAAAGTGTTGCCAGTGGCAACTCAGTCAGCCACCCGCGGAATTCGGTCCAACGCTGCCAGCTCCCACATTTCTCCGCGGACCAAACCGTCAGCGCTAGCGGATCACCTCGATTCCCGACAGTGACGGTCAAATATCGCTCGCGATCCTCGTTAAACGCCCGAAAATACCGCTAGTGCGTTTCGTATTTCGTGCGACGTTCGGCGTTACGTTGGCTCCATGGCAGGCTTTGACGAAACCTCGCGTGTCATAGCCCTTGTCCGCGCCGACTGTGATGCGCAGATTCGAACCGGCAACGTCCCGCAACATTTCGACGGAGACTTCGCGTTCTGCTCGCCCATTCGCTCGACCGGCCTGGACATTGACGACCAAACCGTGCCGATTGTCGGTCAGCGCATGACCGAGGTAGCGCCGGCGCCACATTGCTCTTGCGATACAGTCGGCTATCGCCGTCGTTTTTCGAATCGTGTGTTTCGTTGCTGCGCGTTTCGCCGTGCCAGTTGCCCGGCGGACGGCCGTCATCGCTGTCGTCTTTCCGGCAAATGCCTTTGTGACTGGCCCGGACCTGGATCGGCGTTCCGTCCACACTGAAGCGCTCGCTGGACAACAGGCCTCGCTTCTGTGCCGTTTCCACCGTCGTATTGAACAGGTCCGTGACCGCATCGAATTCGATCAACCGATCTCGATTCTTGCTGGACACCGAGTGGTTCCAGACAGCATCCTCAATCGACAGACCGATGAACCAACGGAAGAGCAGGTTGTACGAGTTCCACTCGACCAGTTGCCGCTCACTGCGGATGCTGTACAGCACTTGTAACAGCATGGCCCGCATCAGCTTCTCCGGCGCAATGCTTGGGCGATCGCCTTTGACGTCCGCTTCGAACATCGCCGAGAACTTCACATCCATCTGCGACAACGCCTCGTTCAGTCACGTCCGGATCGGATGCACCGGCTGAGTCTGCGGGACAAACTCCTCCAGCCGGACCGTGCTGAGCGGCGATTCGTTGCAGCCGTCGGCGCCTCGCATTTGCTTCTTCTTCCTTGATCTCGAATACTTACATCGCGCAGGATGGGCGGAGGTATTTTGACGGCCTGCTAGATCGCGTATGCTGATAAATGATTGACCGTCCGAAATATGATGCCGATTTCAATATCTTCGTGATTGGTCGATTAGGGCTTTCATCGGGCATGAGGCGCGTATCGTCAGTCAAATTCGGCGTATTGACATTGTGAGCTGATACGGGTCAGCCATTACGCGCCCGAGACATGCACCGATGTCGTCTCGTTGTTAGTCTTGGCGACTAAGGGAGTGGTGTTCGGGCGACAACAGTGTAAGCACCATCGCAGTACTACCAGCACGCCGTACTGTGTCTTACGATCTTCATCAAGCAGTCATTCGGTGTGTGATATGTCGTATGGCTTCGTAAATTCGACGTATGCGATATGCGGGTATTCCATGATGCAGAGTGATGTTCTGTAGCGGCCCCATTTCATTCGTGCCAACTGTCGCGTTTCGGCAACTCGTGTGCAGCGAGGTCGGAACGGTTCACCTTCCATTTTCTACACAACTGAAGAGGTAAATGTCATGAAACGAAATATCGTGATCGTCGGCAGCGACTTCACGACGCAGTGTTTCGGTTAGGAGATGGTCTTCGCTAACTCTGTACGATTGCATCGGGGGGTGCCCCTATGTCTTTCGTCAAGCGTTAGGGGCTGACTTGGGTTGGTAAATGGTGCCGTCGCGCAGCATGGCGAACAGGACGTCGCAGCGTCGCCGTGCCAGCGCGATGAGTGCCTGGTTGT